>JALSYJ010000279.1 GCA_027071965.1 Robiginitomaculum sp.
CCTTCTATCCACAGTTTTTTTAATATCTCAACCCGATCCTCGGTCCAAGCCATAGAACAACCCCTTCATTTAACCGTAAAAATTTGGTCACAACTGCATGCTAGTTTCCGGTGAGATACGAATACTTCTAATGAAAAAACCTGTATACATCCCTCAAGCACACTAGGTATTGTAGCTGCCGGGGCCATACATACAAGATGCAGAGGGGAATTGTCCACAGATTTTCTCATTGCACCCGAATTAACAGTTTAGCAGAAAGCGGCATTGTAACCCGGTTTTTTTGACACTAGAACACTTAAATGCAGATTCATTCAAAAAGCTTCAGTGTTCGACAGATCGGTATGGTCAACTGGATTGGCCTTTACACCTTGTTCTCCAAGGAGGTGATGCGATTCATCAATGTGGGGTTTCAAACTCTGATAGCGCCGATGGTTTCCGCCTTATTGTTTTTGATTATTTTCAAATTCGCCTTTGGCTCGGTAAGGCCAGCAATTCATGGCATTGACTATGTTCAATTTCTGATCCCCGGGTTGATCATGATGGGCATGTTAAACCAGTCCTTTGCCAATACTGCCTCCTCACTGATTATATCAAAGGTTCAAGGCAATTCCGTAGACTTCCTGATGCCACCCCTGTCCGCAATAGAGCTGTTTCTTGCCTTTGTTAGCAGCGCTGCCTTGCGCGGATTATTGGTTGGTGCTGGATCTGGTCTTGTTATGCTATTATTTGAGAGCTACCACATCAGTCATATCGGCGCTGTTATATGGTATGCAATAAATGCGACTTTGATGATGGCGATGATCGGGTTGATCGCCGGAATTGCGGGAAACCGCTTTGATCATCTTGCAGCAATTCAGAACTTTATTTTGCTGCCCCTAACCATGCTATCCGGAACATTCTATTCAATTACCGTGTTGCCACAAAGTTTCCAGCACCTCAGCCAGTTAAATCCGTTCTTTTATTTGATTGACGGGTTTCGATACGGGTTTACCGGGGTATCTGATGGGAACCTGCTGGTTGGTATTTTTTTGATTTCGGCCATAAATCTTGGTTTGGCAACCATTTGTTATTTGATTCTGGCTTCCGGCTGGCGGCTGAAATCCTGATTTAGTTTTGCGGAGACAATTATAATGAGCAGCAATTTGATACCTTCCTACGCCCCGCCCAACCTGATTTTTGAACGTGGCTCCGGAGTATATCTGTTTGATAGCAACGGCGAGCCGTGGCTTGATTTCATTGCCGGAATTGCGGTAAATGCTCTGGGTCATTGCCACCCAGCCCTTACCAGCGCCTTACACGAGCAGACCGACAGATTATGGCATGTCTCTAACATGTTTGATGTTCCCATGCGCGAGCAATTGGCAGCCATGTATTGCGAAAGCAGCTTTGCTGATCTGGTGTTTTTTACCAATTCGGGCACCGAAGCCATTGAAGGATTGCTAAAGGCGGCCCGGCGGTTTCATTTTGAGAACGGGCAACCGGATCGCATCGAGGTCTTAACTTTCCAGGGGGCTTTCCATGGCCGCTCCTATGGTGCCATCAATGCCGGTGGCAACCCGGCATACCTCAAAGGCTTCGGCCCAGCCATGGAGGGCTTCAAACAGCTCCCATTTGCCGATGAACAGGCTTTCATTGAAGCCATATCCCATGACACCGCCGCAGTGCTGATTGAACCGGTGCAAGGCGAAGGCGGAGTTCGCGCGGCACCAGAGGATTTTTTACGTCTGCTGCGTGCCAAATGCGATGAAACCGGGGCCTTGTTGCTATATGATGAAATTCAATGCGGGGCTGGCAGAACCGGCAAATTGTTTGCCCATCAATGGACAGATGCCGAACCCGACGGCATGGCAGTTGCCAAAGGTGTCGGCGGTGGCTTTCCGCTTGGAGCATTTTTGACAAGCCAAAAGGTAGGGCAGCATATGATTGTTGGCACTCATGGCTCGACCTATGGCGGCAATCCGCTGGCCATGGCCGTGGGCATTGCCCTTTGGAATGAGATTACCAAGCCTGAGGCTATGGCCAATGTTATTGAAACAGGCGGATTCCTGAAACAGCAATTGGCCAGATTAGCTGATGAGTTTCCTGATATTATCATGGAAAGCCGCGGCAAGGGCCTGCTGCTGGGACTAAAACTGCATGAAC
>JALSYJ010000280.1 GCA_027071965.1 Robiginitomaculum sp.
GGAAAAGCAGCAATAGCAACATTTACCGGCGTGTTTGTACCAGGAGCAACTCCAATATCCCCATATCCAAAATATGCAATGGGCCGTAAATAGGCGCTTAAAAGATCGTTGGCGCGCACAAGTTCAAAACACGCCTCAATCAGTTCTTCAGGCTCAAATGGAATTTCCATGGCGTAAATTTTGGCCGATGCAAACAGCCGTAATACATGCTCGCTTAACCTAAATCCGCATGGGCCTTGATGGGTGTCATATACCCGTATGCCCTCAAACATGGCAGTGCCATAGTGCAGGCCATGGCTAAGAACATGGGTGGTTGCCTGCGCCCACGGGATCATGCGCCCGTCCTGCCAGATGAATTTTGCCTCTGAAATACTCATAATTTTCTCCTTGGGGCTGTCAGGCCACGCTTTGCTGTCTTGTTAGTTGTCCAAATTCATCCCGACCTTGTCGGGCTATGGCGCGGTTGATGGCATCAACATATGATTCAACGCCGGCCGGTATTACGTCACGGGTGCGCGAACGTCCGGCAAAGCTCTCGTTTTCAATGTTAAGCACAATGTCTGAAATACAATCAGTTCGACCCCTGGTTCCCACATGATTGATGGTCAGCTCTTCTACTTTAGCGGTAATGCCTGTAATGTGCTGTACGGCGTTAAAAGCCGCATGAATCGGGCCTTCACCGGTGGCAATGTCTGTAACCAGCCCCCGTGCCGGATGTTCAAGCTCAACGCGGGCAAAAGGCTCAATGCTGCTTCCATGGGCTGCGCGCATCTCAACCCGTTTTAGCTGCCAGACTTGGCTGTTGGTTCCTGTTTCTCCAAATATCAGATCAATCAGTTGCGCATCTGCCACTTCGCCAACTTCATCGGCCAGAGTTTTGAACGCGCTAAACACCTTGGACAATTCATTTTCGGCAATTTCACAGCCAAGCTCTTTGGCCCGGGCTGCCAGTGCATGTTTGCCGCTGTGCTTGCCTAAAATCAGAGCATTGCCCGGCAGTCCGATAGCTTCGGGGGTCATGATTTCATAAGTTCTGCGATCATTAAGCACGCCATGCTGATGAATACCGGCTTCATGGGCAAAAGCATTACGCCCGACAATGGCCTTGTTTCTTGGAACCGGGTTTCCGGTTATCTTGCAAAGCATCTGACTTGCTGCGTGGATTTTGGTCGTGTCCGCATTAGTTTTGGCTTTCAGAACATCCTCGCGCGTGGCAAAGATCATCATAATTTCTTCGAGTGCACAATTGCCGGCTCGCTCACCAATGCCATTAATAGCGCCTTCCACCTGTCTGGCCCCGGCTCGTACCGCAGCAATTGAATTGGCTACGGCCATGCCTAGATCATCATGGCAATGGGTACTGAAAATTGCCTGTTCAGCACCCCGGACATTGGCAATCAGAAATGAAAATAAATCATGGATTTCATCTGGCGTCGTATAGCCAACCGTATCTGGAACATTCAGTATGCGCGCTCCTGCCTTGGCCGCACATTCAAGAGCTTCAACCAGAAATGCCCTTTCGGTGCGAATGGCATCTTCGGCTGAAAACTCCACTTCCATACATTGCTCTGCAGCCAGTTTCACCGAGCGTTCAATAGCGGCAAGAACTTGCGAACAACTCATGTTAAGCTTGGCTGTTCGATGAATTGGGCTGGTGCCAAGAAAAATATGAATACGGCTCTTGCGGGCAGGTTTTAGAGCTTTGGCGGCACATAAAATATCATCGCTTGTTGCTCGTGACAGGCTGCAAATTGTTGGGCCGTCAATTTCCCGGGCGATGCGGTGAATTGCCTGCGCGTCATCTTTGGAGGCTGCGGCAAATCCTGCTTCGATTACATCAACCCCCAAATCGCGCAAGGAACCGGCCATTAGCAGTTTTTCCTCTGAGGACATGGAAAATCCCGGGGCCTGCTCGCCATCGCGCAGGGTTGTATCAAACAGGGTTATCCTGTTTTTTGCATCATCAGACATTTTGAGCCTCTGTTTCATTGGTTTTGATATTTGTCAGCACCCGCTGCACTCCGATAAGGCGAGATATCTGGCGCTGTAGCACCCCGATATCCCGGCTCGCATCACGGGCAATTATCGCAATATCGAGGCTGGAATTGTTCTTGCTGGTAAGCGGAAGATTGATGGTCTTGACCTCATAGCCCCGGCGCTCAACAAGACCGAGCAGGCGTATGATCGCGCCTTCTTCAGGCGAAAACTCTATGGTCAGCATTTGGGTTTGCATTTTAAGACTCCATCATTTCAGCGTTGGATTTTCCAGGAGGAACCAGCGGCCAGACATTTTCACGCGGATCAATACGCACATGAGCCAGAACCGGGCCGTTAGTTTTTAGTAATCGCTCGATTGCCCCATCGACCTGTTCCCGGCGCGATACCGTAAAAGCTTCAATGCCAAATGCGCGGGCGACACTGGCGAAGTCAGGATTGTCATACAGATCAACTTCGCTAAAATTCTGTTCGTAAAATAGCTCCTGCCATTGGCGAACCAGACCCAATGCAGAATTATCAAACAGGACAATTTTCAACCCGATACCATAGCGCCGTATAGTGGCCAGTTCCTGAATATTCATCATGACCGAACCGTCACCGGTTATGGTGACAACACAGTCTTTGGGATTGGCCAGCTTTGCGCCAATACCAGCCGGAATCCCATAGCCCATGGCTCCAAGACCACCAGAAGTCAGGTGGGCTTCAGGACGGTTGAAACTACAATGTTGCGCCACCCACATCTGATGTTGTCCCACATCACATGTGGCGACAAAATTACTTGGAGCCCTGCGCGAAAGTTTTTCTAAAAATGCCGGTGCAAAAACACCGGATCCGGGGGCATGATAGTCAAAGGCAAATTGCCTGCGTAATTCCTTTGCCTGTTTCCGCCATGGTTCAATGTTCAGCTTTTGCACTTTTAATTGCTCAATGGCCGCTTTTAAGGAGCCGGGTACTGCAACATCAACATGACGTAATTTGCTGATTTCTGCTGGATCACAATCAAGATGAATAACTCTGGCATCGGCGGCAAAACTGTCCAGCTTGCCTGTGGCCCTATCATCAAAGCGCGCCCCACAAACCAGCAGCACATCTGATTTTTGCACAAGGATATTGGCAGCTTTACTGCCATGCATGCCAAGCATGCCAAAAAAATTCTCAGATCCGGTTGGCAGAACCCCCAGTCCGGTTAGCGTTGCCACTGCCGGAATACCGGCAATTTCGTTCATGGAGCGCAAGGCCTTGCTGGCTCCGGATTTGGCAACTCCGCCACCAATATAAAGCACTGGTTGTTTTGCGGTTTTTAGTAATTCTATGGCATCGGCAATATCAGCCATGGCCGGTTGCCGGGTCGGGGCAGGGTGCAAAATGGCCGGAGCTGGTGCGGGCACCTGCATCTGGGCAATATCCTTGGGCAGATCAATCAATACCGGGCCGGGTCGTCCTGATGTTGCGATTTGAAAGGCTCTGGCGATGATGTAAGGTATCTCTTCGGCTTTTCGAATTAAAAAGCTGTGTTTCACCACTGGCATAGCCATGCCAAAAATATCAATTTCCTGAAATGCGTCTGTACCCATGACTGCAGTTGGCACCTGACCTGTAATGGCGATCATTGGCACCGAGTCCAAAAAAGCATTGGCAATTCCGGTCAATAAATTGGTGGCGCCGGGGCCGGAAGTTGCAATGCAAACCCCCGCTTTGCCTGTGGCGCGGGCATAGGCATCAGCAGCAAAGGCTGCCGCTTGTTCATGACGCACCAGAATATGCCTTAAAGATGAGCCGGGCAGGGCATCATAAAATGGCATAATGGTGCCGCCGGGATAGCCAAACACCAGATCAACCCCTTGATCCTGCAGGGCTTTAACCACAAGCTGTGCACCAGTTTGCGAACTGGTGGCGGTGCGTTCTTTTTCAGATTGATCAGGATTTGAAGCTGACATGATAAATTCACCGGGTTGTTTTGGGCCAGATCAGAATTATTCGGCAGAGGGCTTGCTTGTGTTCAGCCATGCCATATCTGCACGCAAACGGGCGCCCACCTGTTCAATTGGGTGAGCCATGTCCTGTTGCATCAGGGATTGGTATTTTGGCTTTCCTGCCTGATTTTCCGAAATCCACTCTTTGGCGAAATTACCCTTTTGAATATGGCTCAATATTTCCCGCATGCGATTGCGGGTCTCATTATTGATAATATGCGGGCCAGCGGTCAGATCGCCGTAAATTGCTGTTTCTGAAATATATTTATGCATTTTTGACAATCCGCCCTCATAGAGCAGGTCAACAATCAGCTTTAATTCATGCAAACATTCATAATAGGCAACTTCCGGCTGGTATCCGGCATCAACCAGAGTATCAAACCCGGCAGTGATCAGTTCTGTTACTCCACCGCACAATACTGCCTGTTCACCAAACAAATCGGTTTCGGTTTCTTCAGCGAAACTGGTTTTAATGGCTTTGGTTTTTGCGCCGCCGATACCGGCAGCATAAGTCTGTGCCCGGGCATCTGCTGTGCCGGTTGCGTCCTGATGCACCGCAAACAGGCATGGCACTCCCCGGCCACGCTGATATTCACGTCGCACCAAATCACCTGGCCCCTTGGGAGCAACCAGTATCACATCAATCATGGCCGGTGCTTTTATCTGGCCATAATGAACGGTAAATCCGTGTGCGAACAATAATGCATCATTTGGTGAAAGGTTTTTGACAATGCTGCTTTGAAATATTTCCTCATGACTAAGATCAGGGGTCAGCATTGCTATCAGGCTTGCCTGTGCAGCGGCATCGGCAGGGCTTGCAGTAGGCAAGCCGTCCTGTGTGGCCCTTTTATGTCCAGCCCCGCCTTCGCGTACACCAACAACCACATCAAAGCCGCTTTCATGTAAGTTCAGAGCGTGGGCCCGGCCCTGACTGCCATAACCTATTATGGCGATTTTTGTTTCATTAGCTGTCATTGATTTTTTCCTTGCAAAAAAAAACCCGCTTCTGTTCGAGAAGCGGGCGGGTGATCGGTACATTTATATGCGCTAATCTAGTTGCCTGCTCCTGATGGAAGCACGACGATAATGAGGCTGACTAGAATGAGGAGGGCGCGCAGAGACACATGCCTTGCCGACATCATGGCGGTGATCGCACTATTGTTCGCGACTTTATTCACGAATTGTCTCCATACACATTAAAGAGTTGCATAGGCAACGCTTTGCTTGTTTGCTTCTCTACAGGCATAATTTGCATAAGCAAGCATTAATTTTGCAAAAACTGCAAAAAATTGGATTTTTCTTTCGTTTTGCTGGTTTTTTAGCGAAATTCAGGTTTGATTTTCCCTCTTAAGGGATGGTGGCTTCCTTATGAAATTGTTCTTTTTAGATTATCTCGCAAAATTTAATGGATGATTTTGCGTCCCGATAGGGGCAATGGTGACTCACTAAAACAGCACGTTTGCGGTAGTCAGTTATTGCCGCGCAAAACAAAAATTTGAAAAAAAACCTTTTACCAAAAACAGCTTGGGTCAGGCTTTGGGTTTTAATGCAATTATTTTCAAGGGAAACAGCGTCCCAAAACGTAACACAACCATAAACGCAAAATAGGGGCGAAATTTATGAGTATTTATCGAAAAACCACAACCACACTGCTGGGCACAACCTGTCTGGTTGCGTTGGCACTGGGCACACCGGTTCTGGCGCAAAGTTCTGACGAGGCCTATGTTGATGAAATCGTGACAATTGGCTCACGCAGCGCAAAGCCTAGATCTGCACAGGATACCACGGTTCCTGTGGATGTTATCTCTGCAGATGATCTTGTTGCTATGGGGGGGACTGCGGACTTAACTGATAATCTGAAGAATCTGATACCTTCTTATACTGCTATTCCGGCAACTGGTGATACCAGTGCGTTTGTGCGACCTACTGCTTTACGCGGAACGGCTCCGGATGAGACCTTAGTGCTCGTTGACGGAAAACGGCGGCACAGATCTGCAGTCATTCAGTTTTTTGCACCTGCTGCCGGTAATGGCGCACAAGGTGTGGATATTGGCATGGTTCCTTCCATTGCACTAAAGCGCGTTGAAGTGCTGCGTGATGGAGCATCTTCACAATATGGTTCAGATGCGATTGCTGGTGTGATCAACTTCGTGACCAAGGATGATGCGGAAGGTGGTGCTTATGAGCTGCAATATGGTCAACACTACCAAGGCGAAGTCAATTACAAGCTTGGCTTGAATCAGGGCTTTGCTCTGGGCGACAAGGGTTTTGCCAATTTAAGCTTTGAGTATCAGGACAATCAGGCTCTTTCTCGTGGCGTGCAAAGACCAGATGCTCAAGCCATGATTGATGCAGGTGTCGTTGGCGTTGGTACTGACTCTCCATTTGATGATGCGCCATTGGTGCAAACATGGGGTCGTCCTGAAACCAATGCATTGCGGTTTTTCTTAAACTCAGGCATTGATATTAATGACAATCTTTCTCTTTATACCCGCGCCGGCTATGGTGATACATTCGGGCGTTACCGGTTCTTCTACAGAAGACCTGGAGATGACGATGATGCTGCGGCATTGGATTATCTTGTTACGCAGCTTGGATATAATGGGCCCTTATCTGTAACTGGTTACACTCCTTATCTGGACGGGAACCAAAAAGATTACAGCCTGTCAACTGGTGCAAAAGGTCAATTTAGCGATGGTACATTGTACGACTTTAGCGTCGGCTATGGTCAGAACAAATTATCCTTGTTTCTCAACAATGAAATTAATCCCAGCCTGGGTCTGACACCAACAGGTGAAATTCCGCAAACGGATTTTGTCATGGGTGGTTATGAGCAGGAAGAGCTGAGCTTTAATGCTGATTTTTCCAAGCTGGTAACCGATAATATCAATTTGGCCTATGGTGCTGAATGGCGCCGGGAAACCTTTACGGCCAACGCTGGTGAGCGTAATTCATGGGTTGACGAAAACGGCAATGAAGGAGTTGGCGTTGACGGTCGTATTTCGCCTAGTGATGCCGGACGGTTCAGCCGCAATAACTGGGCCGCTTATATTGATATTGAGCATGATATTACAGATAAATTCCTGGTTCAATATGCTGCAAGATATGAAGACTTCTCGGATTTTGGCGGGACACTAAACGGCAAGATTGCCGCACGCTACAAGCTCACTGATGACTTTACCTTGCGTGGCGCGGCCTCAACAGGCTTTAAGGCCCCGACCCCTGGTCAGGCTAATATCACAGCCACCATTAGTACCGTTGACGGTGTAACTGGCGGTCTGGTTCTTGAGGGTCTGATCTCGCCAACCGATCCAAGAGCAATAGCTGCCGGTGGCAAAGCGCTTACAGAAGAAAAATCCGTAAACTTGAGCTTTGGTGCAACTGCTGCCCTTGGTGACAATACCACTATGACCGTCGATATGTATAGAATTGGTGTTGATAACCGGATTTATCGCTCTGGCGATATAACTGCTGCCGATGGTTCAACTATTTCGTTCTTCACCAATGCATTGGACGTTGATTATAAAGGGGTGGATGTAGTCATTACATCAACTCAGGAATGGTCAAACAATGCTTCGACTGACTTCTCATTCGCCTACAGCTACAACAAAATCAATGTTGTAAACCAAAGGCTTGTTAACGGTGTTAAGCCGGTTAGCGATGCTAATGTTGAAGATATTGAGAACAATTATCCAAATAACCGTTTCACCATGACTGCCAATACATGGTTTGGTGATGCCTGGAATGTTATGATGCGTGCTAATTACTATGGTGCTCATTATGATGAACGCGGCAGAATCAATGGTGTTGATGGCAAGCCGCCATCCGCTAAGATTGGTGCAATTGTTTATTTTGATATGGAAGTTGGTTATCAGGCCACCGACCGGATCAGATTAAAAGTTGGTGGATCCAATATTTTTGATAGCTTTGTGGATACCATTGGCCCGCCTAATGCAAATCGCTTAAGCGTTGGCTTGCCATACCCCCGTCGCAGCGCGGCGAACTATGAAGGTGGATCCTGGTATGCTGGTGTGAGTTACACGTTCTAGAGCGTTTCCACTTTTGTTGGCAAATGCTCCAGCCATTGCGTGTATAACTCGATCCTTTGATCAACCTTTCTTGCAAATGAACAACCCCGTCATGTTATGGCGGGGTTGTTTACATTGGGGCAATTGTAATTAAAGCTATTGCAAATGATTTAGCAGCCCGGCCTCCAACACCTTAACCGTGGCTTCATATCCGGCATGGGTTGCCTTATCAAAAGCTTTCCAATCCCGAAGATCAACATCGTCCATTTTGGGTAGAACCAGTATGTCAGCATGAGATCGCCTTGCATCCAGATTACTGGTGGACAGGGTTGCTGTGCGCAATAAAAGCGATGCAATCG
>JALSYJ010000281.1 GCA_027071965.1 Robiginitomaculum sp.
AAAAAGGAAAGGCGGCGAACCGTCTTTCCTTTTGGAAGCTTATGATCGCCACGAACGGGCGATTTTACATCACCCTATTTTTCCGAAACCGGGGTCACAGACACATATGAGCGGTTCATTTTTTTGCGGTTGAACTGCACATAGCCTTCGGTAAGGGCATAGAGGGTGTGGTCCTTACCCATGCCAACATTGTCACCAGGATAAACCTTGGTTCCGCGCTGACGAATAATAATATTTCCTGGAATTACGTGTTCACCGCCAAATTTTTTGACGCCAAGACGACGGCCTACACTATCGCGGCCATTATTGGAGGAACCACCGGCTTTTTTATGTGCCATCTTCTAGTCTTCCTTTTTTGCTGCGGCTTTTTTGGGAGCCGCCTTTTTAGTCGCAGGTTTTTTAGCGGCAGGTTTTTTAGCTGCTGCAGGCTTGGCCGCTGTTTTCTTGGGCTCTGCCTTTTTTGCTGCGGGTTTAGCAGGAGATTTTGCCGGAGCTTTCTTTTTTGCTGCCGGTTTCGCCTCAGCCTTCTTAGGCTCTGCTTTCTTGGCTGCGGTCTTTTTGGGAGCTGCCTTTTTAGCCGCAGGTTTAGCGGCAGGTTTTTCACCCTTGGCCAGAATATCAGTAATGCGAACCACGGTTTCCATCTGCCGATGGCCCTTGGTGCGCCGATAATCCTTACGCCGCTTTTTCTTAAAAACAGTGATCTTGTTACCCTTGCGGGTTTCCAGCAATTCAGCCGTGACCTGCGCGCCATCAATATTAGGCTCACCAATAGTGACAGTATCACCATTGCCCAGCATCAGCACCTCGCCAAAAGAAACGGTTTCTCCTTGTTCGCCGGCAAGGCGTTCAAGAACCAGTACATCATTTTTGGCGACTTTATATTGCTTGCCACCGGTTTTTATGACCGCGAACATGGGTTCCGATCCTTCTCAAAAAAAATCAAAAAACAACACGACCCAAGCGGACAGGGGATTCCCGTCTGCTGTCGAGCGCGGCACTATACAAATGCAAAGCCCCAAGTCAACGCGCGAAATAGATTTAGTTCAGCATAAACAGACAAACATATAGCAGCTAAAATCAATCTTCTGTATTTCGTCCTTGTGATTATCGGTTTTTTCAGCAAAAGGAAAGCCCATGAAAATTGATCCAATAAAACTTGCCTGTGATCTTATTGCCTGCCCGTCGGTAACCCCGACCGATGCCGGAGTAATGGACATATTACAAACCGCCTTGCAAAGTATTGGTTTTGAGGTTGAACGCCTGCCCTTTGCCAATGTGGATAATTTATATGCAAGGCGCGGACAGGACGGGCCTAATTTCTGTTTTGCCGGACATACAGATGTGGTTCCCGCTGGCGATGCTGACAAATGGCAGTCACCTCCGTTTTCACCAACAATAGAAAACGGCGTTCTTACCGGGCGCGGTGCCGCCGACATGAAAGGGGGCTTGGCCGCCTTTGTGGCTGCAGCAAGCGAATTTGATACTGATTCTGGATCGATAAGCCTGCTGATCACCGGAGATGAAGAAGGTGATGCCACCCACGGCACCTGCAAGGTGCTGGAGGCTTTGGCCAAACGTGGTGAAAAGATTGACCATTGTCTGGTCGGTGAACCTACCAATCCAACTCAAATAGGTCAGGAAATTAAAAACGGGCGCCGAGGCTCTATCAACACCCATGTAACCATTCGCGGACGACAGGGGCATGTTGCATATCCTGATCGCGCCAATAATCCGCTTCCGCCTTTGCTGGCACTTATGAACCGACTTGATCAACGCATGCTTGATGAAGGCAATGAAAGTTTCCAGCCATCAAATCTTGAGGTCACCTCTATGGATGTGGGTAATGCAGCCCATAATATTATTCCGGAAAATGCCAGCGCCAGATTTAATATCCGTTTTAACACCAATCATAGCGGTGCCGAATTGCGGGAATGGATTCAAAATGAGGCTGCTGGCGTGCAAAAAAGCCATAACTGCAAAATTGATCTTGATATTCGAATTATGGGTGAGGCATTTCTAACCAAACCAGGTGCTTTTACCAATTTGCTGCAGGATGCCGTTGAGCAAGAAACCGGCCAGCGCCCAGCCCTTACCACAGGTGGCGGCACGTCCGATGCAAGATTTATCCGCGCATATGCAGAGGTGGCAGAGTTTGGCCTGGTCGGAAAAAGCATGCACAAAATAAACGAGCAGGTGAATATAGCCGATATTTATACTTTGACACAGATTTATCACCGGGTGCTGCAAGGATATTTTTCGCCGGATTTTTCTAAATAAAACCCAAAGCTCAGTCTGGCCATAATTGACCGGAGAGCCTAACTGGAACTACCCGGCCCCGGATCATCACGCAGCCAGCCGGTTATGGAATATCGGCCAGCTCCAGCAAATGGAGCAACATAGGTAACTGAGTGTGGGCGCGGCACCCGGAATATGGATAGAACATTCCACCCCGGAAGCAGGGTTCTTAATACCTGATTTGGCTCTTCTTCATCGTAAAACACCAAATTTCCACCCCAGTCAGCGCGCCAGCCTTTTGTAAAGCCAAGTGTATATGCTGCTCGTCTTTCATGATCATCACCGGTATCATCATGATTGGTAAGAAAATTTCCCGGGCTGTATAGTGTTGCTTGCGCATCAACTTTGATAACATCTTTCTCGCCAGTAATGGCGCGCACAAAATTCAAATATTCTGCCGAATTCAAAAATTCAAGAACCGTGTGTAAAAGGTGGCCCGGATCCCATCCGCTTAAATAGGCATCCAGCATTGGATATGAGCTATATATGTATGCAAATTTGTTTTTTGCCTGCGAGTGTAATTGTTGGGAAACTTTTGCCATCCTCTCGCGCCCTGCAGCTTGCAGGTCTGCATTGCTCATTAAAACATGCTTGCCATTTTCATCAGAATACACCAACCGCCATGGTGTCGATTTAGCCAGGACTTCAAAAATAATATCGGCGGTTTCAGGCTCAAAAATATCATATACCTGCACCAGGCCATGTTCTGCATATATTTGTGCAAACATCTCAGGGTCAAGGTCGGGATTTAATCTTAGAACTGGGGTTTTATTCACGATAAAGGCCGCATTTTGGAAAACGCTCCATTTATAAACCTGTAAAACACAAAACAATAGTGACCTCTTGTCACATATACCCACAAAACCCGCAATTTAACGCAATAAATTTTCCATAGGCGCAATAGCTGAGCTTTCAGGGAAGACTGAATTGTTCAAATCACCCAAATCAACACCCCAATGATCACGCAAAACCCCCTTGAACAAAGCCCGCAAATCATTTGCTGCCAGCAAATCCCGGTTTTGGTACAATTGCCCTGATTGTAGCCCCGGCCAATCGCCCAGTATTCTTCGCCCCTTTACTGCTCCTCCAAGCAAAAAGCTGACCCCGCCAACACCATGATCGGTTCCACCGGTTCCGTTCTCGTTAAATGTGCGGCCAAATTCTGTTGCCACCAACACCGTTGTTCGGCTCCACTGCTGTCCTAATTCTTCTTTTAATGCCAAAAGCGCGGTATCAAGCTGTGCCAGATTATCGGCCAAAGTACCGCTGGCACCGCCCTGATTGGCGTGGGTATCCCAGCCACCATAGGCAAGCGCACACCCAGCCGGCCCGCCAGGTGCTGACATGATTCTCCCGGCAGCCCGGGCAGAAAACTCAAATCCGGTTCCAAGATTGCCAAGATCACCAACAATGTTGGCAATATCAATCGACCCCTGCAATGCATTTTGCAATATTGGATCCGGCCCATACATGGCCAACACCTTATTGACAGTTTCTGCACTGGCCTGTTCAACCTTGGGAGCAGCCCAGCTTGCAATTGGCTGCTCGCCTGTTAGCACCAGCGTCACAGTAGAGCCTATACCCAAGCCTGCCGGCAATGCCGGGGCCAATGCAATGGAGCGGTTCAACCACCCGGTTTGCGCACCAAAAGCAGCAGTGGTTCCATTTTCCAGCACATCCTGCCCGTCAAAATGTGAGCGCTGATTATAAGGGGCTGATGCTGCATGCAAAAATGCAGCCTCTCCCTTTAGATACATTTGCGCAAGATTTGGCATGGCCGGGTGCATGCCAAAACCATCGGTCAATGCAATGGCGCCTTCTGGCTCACCTGCAGGCGCAATGGCAATACCTGGCCTGGCTGCATAATATTCGTCGCTAAACGTTGGTACCACCACATTAAGACCATCCATACCGCCATGTAAAATGACCACAATCAATTTCTGATCAGACGAAGCTGCTGAAAACCCGATCCGGGCATTGGCAAGAGCAAGTGCCATACCGCCTGCTGCTCCTTGCAACAGGCCCCGTCGGGTCGGATTAAATGAAAAATTGCAGGCCATGGTTATGTCCTTTGAAATTCCGGGCTCGTCATCAACAGGGTATATCCCTGTTCAACAGAGCTGGCGGCAGAAATGGCATCAGCGGTAAACTGACTTAATATTGGGCCGAATAATTCCTGGGCCGCAGCCAATGGTTCAATACTGTTGGGAACATAGCCACTTAACAAATTGCACAGATTGATGCGAGCCGAAAGAATGGAGGAACTTGCCCAGCTTGCTTCTTCTTTGGGCCAGCCATCAGGCGCATGATAGGAAAACGGGATTTGTGTAACCGCATCAAATACAAATACCGATTGCGAGGGTGTAAGTGTATCAAAGCCAAATGCCCGCAATGCAGCAATGACGAATTCCTCGGAATTACGCAATTTGCTAAAATCACCCAGCCACATTTCCGGTGCACTAACCAGGGCAGAACTTACCACCAACAGATCCCCCTGTGAGGCTGTAAATGCCTGTTCAAGCCTGTCAATCAGGCTTTGCGGAGGATTGTCCGAATGAAAATGCCGCGCCAGTTTGCCAGCAATAAACTTCGCCGTAGACGGGTGAGACGCCAGGTCTGCCAGAACCTCCAGCCCCTGATCCTGCCCGGTTCCCGTGTATGTCTTGTTCATGACAGTAACGGGGCCTGGCTCGTGCAGTAATGGTTCAAAAATAAATGCTCCCATATTCTGGGATTGGATATTCGGATTACCAAATGACCAGCCAGTGATAGCCTTGGCATAGGAAATAATATCATCTTGCGTGTAGCCGCCATCCACACCCAGGGTGTGTAACTCCAGTGTTTCACGAGCAAGATTTTCATTCAGTCCAAGGCCGAATTCCTGTCCGACAAATGAATTTGGCCCCACCGAAATCCAGTTATCCAGATAGACCAGCATTGCAGGGTGGGATTCAACCGCCACCAGCATATCGATGAATTTGCCGGTTACATGGGGTCTGATTGCCTCGCGCTCCATAGTTGCCGAGGTTACCAGCCCCAATAGGGATTTTCCGGAAAAAACATTAAAATGATCACTCCAGAACCGAACCAGAGCCTCGCGAAATGAAGCTGGCGTCATTACCGCATGGGTGGTACGAACTCCGATTTCGTCATAATGATTGCTATACATTTGCTGTAACATTGTATGTGATGGCTTGTTAGCAGCAATTGTTGAGGAGCCTTTTGTCTTTTTATCCAAAAAAATATTACGGGCCTCAGCCAAAGAAGAGCCGCGGACACCATTGTCATCAAGCATCAACTCTGTAGATTTAATGCGATCAATATCGGCGACAAATGCTGCCAATCGGTCTTTCTTGTTAACCGATGCAACTGATATTGGCTGTTCGGAATTATTCTCCAGACGCCTTGCGTTGAGATACTCATAAAACAAGGTGATCCCTTCTTGTGAAGAGACAAGCGAATAATTATCCAGCGTAGAAGAAACATCGGTAAGCTGTGCCAACAACCAGGCTTGCGGATCAGATCCGACCTGTTGTGCTTCACCTTGTCGGGCGCCAAGGCCAAACTTGTGCAAGGCAATATATGAATTCATATCGACCATTAACGGCCCCCTTTTTTCGCCCCTGCTGGAATTTTCCTTCTAAAGCCACTAAGCGTTTCTCACTGAGCGTTTCTCACTGAGCGCTTTCCAGACAGCCGACACATGCCGGTAACTATGCTTTAACGGCACTCATCACTTATTCCGTCGGTAAAGCATACCACAAATACGCAAAAATGCCATAACAAGATCTCCTGTAACAGTAATTCACACATTTATACTGAACAGGATATGAATTTTAACTATGACTTTGGGGTCAGTACCTGCTAATTTGTGCAATTCTGTTTGGCGGGAGGATATAAGATGTTAAGCAAATGCGACGAAGGACAGGTTTTTACCTAATTTTAGGAGTATTTGCGAAGCAGACTATACTTTTATACCAAACCCGAAGGGCGGGTAAGTATTTTTCGCCTGAATGCGTCGAAAAGATTTGAAAATATCTATATTTCCTGCATCCTTTCTTCTGTTCAGCCAAAACTCTCACCCGCAAAATGTGCCTAATTAACAGATCTTGACCCTAGTCTACGAACATCTGCATCTCGCGAGAAAAAACGTATGGGAGACCAGGTCATAATGCGCAATATTCCCCAAACAGAACAGGTTCTGCCAGCCTGAACCTGTTGGCGGATTTTCCAGACATCAGGCAGTCCTTTGATGGACGAAATAATTCCCAGATAAGTCGGTTCAAAACGGCCCTTGAAAACAGATCGCAGCAAAAATAATAATGAAAACATGATGTGAAATGGCGTAGATATCACCAATAATGGCAGCGGCATGTTTTTGACAAATGTCCAGCTTCGATTGCGGGTACCATGATATATGGCAAACGGGCTTTCCACGCCGGATACTCCAGATCCCACATGATGAACCACCGCTTCTTTTACCTGAATTGCTTTACCGCCAATCAGTCGTAACCGAAATGCAAGATCAACATCTTCGTGATAACAAAAAAAGCTTTCATCAAATCCTCCCACCGCCTCAAAAACATCCCGTCGGTAAAGGGCGGCTGCAGCACACGGGCCAAAAACCTCTCCGGTTGGCGGCAATAGTTTGCGAGGGCGCCGATACAATCCCCGCCAAGCAAAGCCGATGGGTGAAAGCAAATCCCCGGCACCATCAAGAAGGTTTGAATCATGAACCGAAAGCTGGGTAGACCCCGCCATAACCATTTCTGGATACGCTTTAACAGCTTTTAGCAAATTCTTGAGCCAGTCCGGCTCGGCAAATGCATCCGGGTTCAAGCAGGCAATCCACGCAGACTTTCCCAACGCCGCCCCAATATTATTAGCTCTTGAAAAGCCCTCATTGCTTTTTAGTTTCACCGTATGAAATCTTTGATCATCCTTTGGCACACAATCAAGGGAGCCATCAGTAGATGCATTGTCAACAACCCATGCCTGAAAGTTTTTATGGCTTTGATCCTGCAGGCATTTTACCGCACGCCTTAACATTTCGCCTGCATTATAGTTTACAATAATCACATCAACCGGCTCGTACTTTGGCAAAACTTTTCCCATCAATATGCGTATCTTCAGAATTATGCACAGCCCAATTGGCATAATTCTATTGTTGGCGAAAGGGTAGGCGTGGCCTTTTAGGCAATGGATTCATTTTTTATTTTGAAATTTGTGCAAGCATTTAGCCTTAGGTGAATGGTGAAAAATAATATGCTCGCAATAAAGCTGCTGATCGGTGCCATTGTGCTAACCGGATTCGGATACATGTTACGTCGGCCTCCACGAGGGTTTTGGCGTGGCGCCCTTGGGTTTACGGTCATGTTTTCAGGCACAGCCTTTGGGATCAATACAATAACAAAACAAGCTGGTATTGTCCGCGAAGATGCCTATGCACGAATTGCAGCCCATGCCCTGCAACAGGTTCAAGGCAATACCTTGCCCTACCTGTTATTTGTCGGGGCCAGTTACTCGCGAAATGGTCTGGATGACCGTTTACTCTCACAAAAGTTACAGGATCGGGGCTATCGTGTGCAGGTAATTAACTTTGCTCTTGAAGGCGCCAGCCTGCAGGAACGTGACTTACGTCTTAAACAATTCATGCAGGCAGCTCCACGTCCTCCCGAAATGGTGTTCTTTGAGATTTCTGAGCGATTTGACACCAATCCGGTTTACGGATTTGAGGTGGCAAAGTTTTCCAACCGGGTCATAGGTCAATTCGATGCAGCAGGCACTCTTTGGGCTATTAAAGGTATGGCGGAACAAAAATCAGAGCGGGGCTTTGGCTCCCTGGCAAAGAACAGCATTTTGCTGGGATTGCATGCGCCGGTTAATTTGACCAATATTGGCCTTATTGCCGGAGGGGGAACCTTATCCAGCCTATCCGCGAACCCGGCATTTGATCCGCAAGATACCGCCCGCTCTGAAGTTACAGGCAGGGATAGAAATTTTGGGCTGCTCGCGCCGATAGAAATTCAGGAACATGCCGCACCTGTTTGGGCAACAGA
>JALSYJ010000282.1 GCA_027071965.1 Robiginitomaculum sp.
TTTGTGTAAACGCTCTCCAAGCACATCATTTGACAACTGATTATTGGCTGACCCTGCGATAACTTTGGCCTGCAACTGCCCGACATTGTCCTCATTTATGACACCGCCTCTGGCACATGGAGCAAAAATATCACATGGCTCGACCACAATTTGATCGGGGTCCACGATTTTAGCACCGAACTCTTTTTGTGCTTTTTGTAAAGTGGCATCATCAATATCAGCAACCAGCAATTTGGCACCCGCCTCGTGCAGATCTTCGCACAACCGCCAGCCAACCTTGCCCAGCCCCTGTACTGCGACTTTAAGGCCCTGAAAACTGTTCGTTGAAAAAGCCCGGACAATACAGGCTCGCATGCCAACAAACACCCCTTGCGCAGTCAATGGCGACGGATCACCCATGCCACTGTCCAGCCCGACCACATGAGGGGTAGTAAGACGCATATTACTGGCGTCTTCAACGCTTACATTCATGTCCTCTGCTGTGATATAGCGACCGCCCAGACTATCTACGGCCCGACCAAAGGCCTTAAACAGCTCTGCCCGTTCCGGCCCTTGATAGCGCGGATTATTATTCCAGCTTTCAGGAACCATGATAACCGCCTTGCCACCACCAAGCTCTAATCCTGCCAGTGAGTTTTTCAGGCTCATTCCTCGCGATAACCGCAATACATCATTTAAGGCTTCGGAGGAATTGGCATAATTCACCAGGCGGCAACCGCCCAAAGCAGGGCCAATATCCGTAGAATGAATAGCGATAATTGCTCTCATTCCTGTAGGTTCATCAACAAAAAAATGTACCGATTCATGGTGTCGATACGCACTGTCTTCAAATACGCTCATAAAGCCCGCTCGCCATTTGAAATCACAAAACCATTATAATCTGGGTTCCTGTGATTTGGGTTCAGAAATTGCGCCAATTGCGGGCCTGATTTTTGATGGCCTCACCTCTCGGCGCGCTGCTTGATAACCCGATAACGATAAACGGCTGCGTCACCTACTTCAAGTGCGTGAAGGCGATTTTTTGCTGAATTTAGCTCTTTTGTGAAAAAATCGCGCACAGGCTCAAGAATTGGCACCAAATCTATTGCGTTATTCAGTTCAATCGCAGAAGACTCAGCTTTTGCAATTGCTGCGCGCAAAGCCCGCATGGAACCGCCTGTGGTTTCCTGTACCCTTTGCACCGTAAAACCAGCCTGACGCAAAGCGCTTTCCCTTTCTCCGGGGCTTTGCCAATAGCATTCTTTGGCTGAACGATTGGCAAACCATGAAATCTCAGGTGCTCCAGGCTCAAGGCTTGGTTCCTCAAATACCATGGTCCCACCGCCAATAACTGCCAATCCCAGCCAGTCTATGACTTTGGGCTGCGCAAAGGTAAGGACGGGCTCAACAGCTATCATGCCATGGGATCTGGTTTTAGGTGGAAATACCGTGTCCAGATCTATGGTTCTGACCAGAACCTTGCCACTTTGCCCTGAGTGTTCAATCAACTCTTTGGCGGTATCTTCGACCTTGCAACGCCAGTCATAGCCATGCACGAATGTGGGTAGCATCTTGGCTATGTGTAAGGGAGCGCCTGCGCTGCCACAGCCTAAAACGCCGACTATCTTGTCTGCCGACAACTGAAAGCAGGAACTGGCCTTTTGCTCAAATGCTTCATCCGCAGGCCAAAATCGCCCACTGCCCCACGCTGCGTGCATCGCAACAGTTTCAGGATCTCCGGAATATTTGGCAAGCACCCTGTCGCTTTCCAGCGATTTGCGAGACACAGGCTTTGCTGGCGCTGCTGTTTTGACAGGCTTCGGTTTCTTCCATAATCCCGAAAATGAATCTGCAGAATTTTTCATCATGTTTCTCATCCGCCAACAATAACACCTGCAGAGTAACCGAGCGGTTTCCAAACACAGTAAATATCAGGTAAACTTAGACAACGCCCAAACCCGTCTGGAGACAAAAATGCGCCGAGACAGCCGACCAAAATGGCTCTTTGACTATATGATCCAATTCCGTGACTGGTGGGCTAAACACTTTGTATTTCCTCACTTTGAAACAATAGGGCCGGATGCAAAATTCATTGGCCCCCGGCACATTCAGGTTTTCGGGCGTGGCATCAATGCCGGCAGAGCC
>JALSYJ010000283.1 GCA_027071965.1 Robiginitomaculum sp.
AGAAACAGGGTTTTGTCACGGCTTGCATTAAGTGCGGCATTTCTTTCAAGGATTAACTGCCTTCGAGTGCTCAACTGTCTGGAAACATCCCTAAAGCCAAGCATGACCTGCTGTTGATCCAGATACCTAATGCGTAGCAAATGCGTATCCCTTTCATCACCTATCGGAATAAGCAATGAAGTTGCCTGCTTGCTTTCAAACGTAGTTTCAATTGCTTTTTTGGCTTTGGCAAAAGCCTGTTTTTCTTTTAGCAGATCATCCAAAGATATCGCCCTGCGCCATTTTCTCGCCAGATCAGTAGCACAGACAATATCACCATTGCGGTTCAGACAAAAATCCAGATGAGGAGATTTGCGAAACAAGGCTTCGCGTAGCCTTGCCTGCCTGTCAATCAATGGCAGAACCGAGGCCAGACCCGTTCCCACCACCACAAGATTAAGCACCAGAGCACCCAGCTCCAGCCCCGCAAGACCAGATAATATCCCACTGTTTTGCGGCAACAATCCATGAGCCGAAGCAAGTGCAATTGCGCTGACAATCAATGACGTAAGTGCGGTGGCTTCAAGAACCCGGCGCATGCCGCCAAAGGAAACGGCGGCAACAATCGGCAATACCGCAAAACCAATAAACGGAGTATACAGACTACCCGGAGCAGCAATCGCCAAAGCAGCCAATGTAGTCCACGCCACCAGCACAAAAGCCTGCGCCCATTCTTCTTCCAGAAATCGGGCCAACGCCAAATGGATAAAGGAAGGAAGAACCGCTACGGCACCCAATGCAATAACATGCGATACAGGAACACTAGAAGCCTGCATCATGACCAGGGTTAAAACAATCGGAACCCCCACAAGCCAACTAATTGGCAAGGAATAAGCTCGGGCAAATCTTTCCCAAAAAAACGATTTGGATTTTTTTTCTGAATTCATGCAGAGGATTCTTTATGTATATCGTTAACATATTCTGAACTATTGCAGGGTTTCCAATCGGATGAATTATCATCAAGCCATTGTTTTTTTGAAATAATTCAGGAGAAACACATCTTGCAGCGGCAGAAACATCAAATAGTATGAACAAAATTTGTAACTGGCAATGTTCCGGGTTCGTGCTACACTTAATGCTTATATTGATTTTGGTTCTACAATGAGATTTCTGCATATCATAATATTGACCGCCTGCAGCCTCCTGATTGCCAGTGAAGGTATCTCAGCGCAAATCATAACATTGGATTTTGATACTAAAACGGCCCCTACCTCCACGCCGGAAGCAGAAACAGCCTCCAGCAATGATCCTGCTCAAGCTGCAAGCATGCCGCTTGACAGCAACCATTTATTAGTACGTGAGGCAGCTCACTGGGCTAATTACAAGAAGTCATTGCGAAAGCACAGTAGCCGGCACATGGCATCGGCTGAAGAGCTGGAAAACGCCATGATGGATTTTGCCCGCTATGACGGCGCCAGAATCGCCAAAGGCTGGATGGCAGATAATGCATTGATTGCCTTGCAAACACCTGAGTATTTTCTTGGCGTCCGTTATTGGCAAAACACTTATGGCCGCAAAGCTGTGCTGGATCGTCTTCACCAAAACCCAATGGCCGCATTCCAGTTCCCCGGTGCCGAACAAGCCCAGAGCGCTATTTTGCGCGCCAGCATGGAAGATGCCAATGAAATCGAACTTGGTGGAGCCTTGTTCAAGGAACAGGCCTATTCCATGCAGAAACAAAGCTGGTCCAATAAAAAACAGGGTGGAAAGAACTTTCGACTTGATGCCATTAAACTGGCGCCAAACAGTCCTGCGCCATTAGATACTAAGGATCTGCAAATGCTGGCGTCCTCGGCAATGTCATTGTTTAACGATCCGAACATAAGCGCGTCCAAAACATCATCCTTTGCCAGCAATTTAAGCCTTGGCCCATCTGCCGCGCTGGCCGATACTTTTGCACAGGCTCAGGACTTAAAACTTGCACCAGGAAGGTCTTTGACCATGGCTCATGTCCTTGGGATGGCGGCACTGGTTATTCTTGATGATCCGCAAGCCTCATCAAACAAGGATCCGCACTTTCAATACTGGATTGACGATCCGGAACTGCGCGAATGTATTGATTGGTCACGAGTTCATTTACGTCAGTGTGTTTCTGCCGGACATTTTGTTTTTGAAAGCTCGTTTTGCATCGCAGAACACCAACTTCGTGACGCTGGAAAATGTATCGGCAGTATTGTTGCCGACAATAAAGACCCTCACCAGCAAGAACAACATTGAATAAAACCTGCTTAAAGACAGTAACCTTTACTTTACGACAACCCTAGTTTCTGCTTGCATTTTACTGCTTTTTCGGCACTCTTCCACCCAACAAGAAGAGTGGGCAACCACCAGATTACAGGAGAGTATCCGTGGGCTTTTTATTCAAAGCCGGGTTTTGGTTTGCGATTGTATTGCTGTTTCTACCCAAAAACCCGGAAACTTTGCGTGACCAGCGCGAGCTGGCGCAAAGCTCGGCGCGCTCATTGATAAAAGTAGCCAATGATGCAGCACAGTTTTGTACGGATCAGCCTGCTGTCTGCCAGGCTGCCTCCCAAACATCGGCATTGGCTACTGAATACTTAAATCTGGCCACCGAAAAAATTACAGAAAAAGAAGAAAAACCAAGCAAATAGCACGACTTGTATAATCCCCTGTTCGGTTAGACCTTGTTTTGATCTCAAGACATGGGTAAGGCAGCCTATGCATAAGGATATGGATGACAAAATGCTTGAGTTGGAGGAGGAATTTGCATTCCTTGAGGATTGGGAAGATCGCTATCGGTATGTGATAGACATGGGCAAGGCCATGACACCTATTGCTGCTGAACAAAAAACTGATGCCAACAAAATTCAAGGGTGTGTAAGTCAGGTATGGCTGCTGTTTCATCAAGATTCTAAAGGAAAATTCCATTTTCAGGCCGATAGCGACGCACATATTGTCCGAGGCTTAATCGCAGTTCTGCTGCGGCTGGTAGATGCAAAAACCGCTGAAGATATCTGCAATATGGATATTATCTCATTTTTCCATCGTATCGGACTATCAGATAATTTATCAGCACAACGGGCCAATGGATTAAGAGCCATGATCGCACGCATTCATCAAATCTGCTCATGTGATACACTCAAACCATAATGATATGCCAAACGCGAAAGAGCGATTTTTAATACAATTTTTGACGAACTTTTAGGCCATTGCCTGTCTTGTTCCTGTGCGCTTAATCCCTGCTCACGGATCAAGGTTGAAAACAAAACCCGATCTAAAACCGGCCCCACCGCCTGCAACGCGGCCATAACACGCTTACGCGCATCCATACTGCCAGCATTGCCATCATAAAAGCACGAGTCCGCACTAGCAGCACCACTGGCACGTCCCACCCGCATCCAGTTGCTGCAACTCATTCGCCCCATTGCCGAGGCAGCATAATCCTGTCGCAGCTTTTGTCCGGCTGCAAATTCCACCGGCGACAAGAAACGTTCGCCAAGTTCATTCTTTTGGCGAAATAACCGCAAAAGCGGGGATGTGGCTACATTGACCTGCGTAAGTACCATTTCTCCAGCTTCATCAAAAATTTCCCGTTCTTCCATCTGCAAATGTTGAGCAGCAAAAGCATTGATATTACTATTCTTATCGGCTGATTTGCATTTGAAACGCTTCACCCAGCTTCTGGTTCCCTCGCAAGGCTCAACCTGACCCGCACCACAAACCCGCAATAAACCACGCTCTATGGCAAATTTTGCCAATTGCGCTGGCACAACCAGCTTCGGCGCTGCATCGGCAGCGCTTTTATATTGTCCATTGTCATCGCAAAACAAAACTTGCGGATGCAAAATCAGCTTTTCCAGCAGCCGACACAGCCTGCGTTCACTTGCGATCACTGTTCTGGCCCGGCAGGTTCGGGAGCATCACGCAATAATTGCTCCATATCATCCAGCTTTTGGTCAAATTCAGGATCATCCCGGCGATCTTCAATTAAATGACAGGCATGAGAAACCGTTGTCCTATCCCGCCCAAAAGCAAAGGCAACCCGACTTAATGACAGTTCAAAAGCCACATGGGCCAGATACATGGCAATTTGCCGCCCGAAAGCAGCGCGCGCATTGCGTCTGGTAGCAGCACGAAGCTCATCTTCTTCTACGTTAAATGCAAAAGAAACCAGTGCCCGGCTTAGTCGCGCACGCGCCTCGTCTGCATGACGACGGAACTTTACTTGATTATTCATGGCTCAATCCTCTCTTACGGTAAACAAGGACATGGTATAACACAGTCCTATTATGAGGATTATTTTCCTATTATGTCAATCCAGAAACCCCATCAACAGGAAAACAGCGTTTAATTTCGATAAGTTATACGATTGCCACGCGATTCAATCCACCCTCGGACATGGCGGATAGTGAGCTGGATATATCATGGGACAGGATCATATTTACCGATCCATTCTCATCAACCAGCGGCAGTCGCACCCAAAACTGCATATGCTGGCTTGAACCAGAATTACATTGCACAGAACCACAAGAGGGCTTTTGGCGCTCGACCAAAACATCTAATACCCGTTGCCAATACCGACAATCATCAGGATCAAATACTTCTTCGATAGATTTGCCGGTAACTTCCTGTCCAAAATAATTGCGCAAACTGGAGCCAGCCAAACGGTATGAGTACTGGCGTTTGTTTGCAGATGTCATAACATCAATCAATGAAACATTGGTAAGATAAGACACAAACCCTGATGGACAAATGTCACTACGCCTGGGCAGAGAATCTCCGCTGCATTTACTTTGCCAGTAATCAAAGAGTGCCCGCTGATTGTCTAAAACCAACTGGTTGCGAAACAGTGACTCGATCTGCGCCATGATACCCCCTTGCTGAAATGCCACTCGATTATCCGAGTGATTCGTTAGGTTAATATCTGTTAACCAGTGGAATCAGCGCAAGAGTCAGATTCCATTTTTTGCAGGAAATGGAATCATTACTCATACATTCTAGATTTGTGAGTCAAAAAAGCCACACCATAATGGCTAACTGTCTCAAACAAGTAAGAACCGACAAAGGGCAGGTTTATTTCTTCTTGCGATTGCGGCCCAGACCGATTTGCTTGGCAAGCTCAGAACGGCGACGCGCATATTGCGGCGCAACCATCGGATAATTGGCAGGCAACATCCATTTTTGACGATACTCCTCAGGAGACAGATCATACTTGCTGCGTAAATGCCGCTTTAGGGATTTGAATTTTTGGCCATCTTCAAGACAGATAATATATTCGTCAAAAACTGATTTGTTTATTGCAACTGCCGGGCGTCCCGGGCTCAATCTGGCATCACCAGTTCCCTCATCACAATTACGAAGAGCTGAATAGGTGTTTTGAATAATTTTGGCTATCTCCGTAGACGCAACAGGGTTATTCTCCAGATACGCAACTACTATATCCGTTGTTAACACTAGGAATTGTTTATCGTTTTCCATAGTACACCTCACTATTATGTAATTACGAACCTTAAGCAGAGTAAAAGCCTGATCGCAACCGGATAATACAGTTACAGGTGTTACATAAGCACAGCCTGTGACAATTACCAGATCAGAACTATTAGAGCCTATGATTTAGCAAGATAAGCAATAAACAAAGCAATCAGCAAAAACGCCGCCGCCCAGCCGGTCAACACGCCTCCAGGAACAATTCTGGCAAAGGCACCTTGTGGGCTTAACAATGCTGTTAATGAACGACCCGCATTTTGTATCTTTGAGTCTATGGCATTTTCCACGGCTGCAAACAAACGATCAGAAACTGCATTTAGCCACAAAGCAAGATGTTTGAGCGGTTTTCGCCACAGCCAGTCCACATCCAAAATCGTCATGCGAACTTCCGGAGGATAGAGGCCAATACGGATCAGCAGACCAAAGGCAAATATAGCCGCCAGCAATAATTGCATTTGCCCGACAATATGTACAAACGTGTATGGCTCATAAATAACCGGGTACGGCAACAAGCTATAGAACCAGCCATAATTAACACCAAGGAAGATGCACAAGAATGCCGCAATTCCCATAGCCAGCAACATATTCCACGGCGCCTCTTTCGGGCGTTTTTTGCTGTCATGGGCAAAAAATGCAAAATATGGAATTTTGATGCCGGCATGCTCCAGCACCCCGGCAGAAGCAAAAATCAGAACTCCGAACACAAACCAGTGCCCCTCATCTGCTACTGCCGCCAAAATCAGTGATTTGGAGACGAAGGCGGAGAATAAAGGAAATGCAGAAATTGCCCCGGCCCCGATTAAACAGAAAAATGCAGAAAACGGCATTGAGCGGAACAGACCGCCAAGCTCAGTGGCCTTGGCCGTACCGGTTCGCAGCATAACCGCTCCTACACTCATAAACAGCAGCCCCTTAAAGATCACATCGGCAAAAGCATGGGCAGCGGCACCATTTATGCCCAAGGTGGTACCGATTCCGATCCCCACGACCATAAAGCCCAATTGGTTATTTACTGAAAACGACAGCACCCGGCGCAAATCGTTTTCTATAACCGCAAAGAACACCGGGAAGGCGGTCATAATCATGCCAATATAAATAAGGATGTCCTCACCGGCAAACCCCCTGGCTAGAGCATATACAGCCATTTTGGTGGTGAATGATGACAGAACCACTGTGCCGGAGATTGTGGCCTTGGGGTAGGCATCCTGCAACCATGAATGCAGTAATGGAAATGCGGCCTTTATGCCAAAGCCCAGGAATAACAGCCACCCGGCCAATCCAGTCTCCAGACCAATATGCTCAAAGGCCCAGCTTCCGGTCTGGCTATGCAGCAATACAGCCCCGGCCAGCAATAATACGCCAGATCCCACATGCATTACCAGATAGCGCATCCCCGCCTTGCGCGAAGCCGCGGTTCCTGCACGCCAGATAAGAAATACCGATGTAATTGCGGTTAATTCCCAAAATACAAACAGGCTGAGCAGGTCTCCTGCGAATACGGCACCCATTGCCGATCCACCATAAATCGCCGCCATGGCATCTTGAACCCGGTCACGCTCATGCAGTGAATAAATCGCATTGATAAATGCGGCAATAATAAAGATCAAAGCCCATATGCGTGACAGGCCATCAAAGCGAAACGGCTGTAAATCAAGCCCAATAGCAGCAATATGAATACCGCCATAACTGCCAAAGACGCTGACCTGCATCCATAACCACAAGGCCACCAGCGGTGCCGCAAGCGCCACAAATTTGCGCTGCCTCCAATCAGGAAGCAATGCCATTAAAAACCCGGCAATCAATAAGGCAAAGGCCGGATTAACCGGAGAAGATAAAAGCTCAGCCATCGTCTTCTCCACCTTCATCTTCGTAATAGTCTTCGGAGCGACCGGTTAATTTGCGCAGCGGCCAACCCATCAGCACTGCAAACGTAAATGCCAGAAACCCAAAAATCGCATAACCGCCAATGGCAGCTTCCCACTCAAAGTATCCATAGGGTTTTTTGATATAGTTCATAGCTATGGAAATCACCATCAATACACCGATGACCCACATGAAATTACGCTGCACTCCATGGGAGCCCAACCACAAAAAGGGCCTTGCTGCCGGGTGAATTCCATCATCTGGCTTGCCATTAGCGCCGCCCAAGCTGGTACTCTTATCGGCAGTTGGTTTTTTACTGGCTGGTTTTGATGCTTTGGCCATTAACTGCCTCCCTCAAAAACTGGGCGTAAATAATCCATAATCGGTACAGCCATAAAAAATAAAATCAAAGTGGCTGTTGCGGTTAATACCGGGGGCAGCACGGTTAATACTGGTGGCCTGGCATCTGCAACATTATTTGCCTGCGGTTCAGCCTTTTTCATAAAGGCATTTACCGATATTGGCAGCAAATACACGATGTTGAGCAATGAAGATAAAATCAACGCAATAACCAGCCATTGATCTGCCTTGTCTGTCATTCCCATGAATAATAGAAATTTGGGCCATACACCGGCAAAGGGCGGCAAGCCGATAATGGACAAAGCCCCGATAAAAAAGGCAATAAATACCATTGGCATTGCTTTGCCCATACCATTCATCTTCGACACTTCCGTGGTATGATTAGCGCTGTAAATTGCACCTGCACACATAAACAGGGTTATTTTGCCAAAAGCGTGCATGACTATTTGCAATGCAGCCCCCAACAAAGCCAAAGGTGTGGCAATCATCGCCCCAAGTGTAATATAGGACAATTGCCCGATGGTAGACCATGCCAGACGGGCTTTTAAGTTATCCTTGGTCATCGCTATCA
>JALSYJ010000284.1 GCA_027071965.1 Robiginitomaculum sp.
CAGTTGGTAGAGCGCCATGTTTACACCGTGGATGTCGGGAGTTCGAGCCTCTCATCGCCCACCATTTTACTTACGCTATAATTCGGCTACCGCCGCATTACTTTTAGCGTGGGCCTGGGTCCGGTTCTGATGCTTTTGCTGGAATCACTCTCTTATTTCTAAGATTTGTGTTGGCAGGTTTTTGCCTGTTTTTCTATAAAAGCTTACTTGTGTCTGCATATTGCTGTTTTGCGAATATTCTTGCAGATTCTTTGAATAATCTGCCTTGACGAACCGCGTTCATAGCCGTATTTCATCGGCTCTACCGCGCAAATCATTTCGCGGACATAAACGAGATGCGCGGGTGTAGCTCAGTTGGTTAGAGTGCCGGCCTGTCACGCCGGAGGTCGCGGGTTCGAGTCCCGTCACTCGCGCCATTTCGTTTTCAAAATGCTTTCCCGGAAATATTATTACATTCAACCAGCCATCAGGTTTATGGGGCCGGTGGCGCTGCCTTTTACGAATTGGTCAACATACTCATTTTGCGAATTATCAATATCCTGTGCCGGGCCGCGCCAGATGATTTTACCTTCAAAAATCATGGCAATTTCATCACCTATATGACGTGCCGAGGGCATATCATGGGTGATTGAAATGGCTGTGGCGCCAAGTTCTGTGACCTGCTCTCTGATCAGCCTGTTAATTACATCAGCGGTGATAGGATCAAGCCCGGTGGTTGGTTCATCAAAAAACAGGATTTGCGGTCTGGTTACAATCGCCCTTGCCAGTCCTACCCGTTTTTGCATCCCACCAGACAGCTCAGCCGGCCGCAAATCAGCATTGGCCTCGGATAAGTTAACCCGGGCCATGGCCTCGATTGCCAGTTCCTTTGCCCGCTTGCGCGGCATGTTATCGGCATGGGTAAGGCGAAAAGCAACATTCTCCCATATGCTAAGACTGTCGAACAATGCTCCTCCTTGAAACAACATGCCGAATTTGCGGGCTATTTTTTCTTGTTTGCGCGGCGACAGGCCGATTATTTGTGTGCCATCAATTTCAATCGAACCTTGATCTGGATGCAACAGGCCAAGGATGGATTTAAGCAATACTGATTTCCCAGTTCCGGAGCCACCAATGACCACCAGAGATTTTCCAGCATCAACATTCAAGTTCACGCCTTGCAATACATGCTTTGAGCCAAAGCTCTTGTGCAGGTTTGATATGGAGATTTTAGGATTATTGCTCATACGAATAACGAGGTTAGCATATAATTGGCGGCAAATATCAAAATAGCAGCGCTTACCACCGCATTGGTAGTGGCCCGGCCAACTCCTTGCGCGCCTCTACCGGAATTGTGACCGTGATAACAGCCCATTAAGGCGATAATAAACCCAAAAACCGCAGCTTTGATCAATCCGGAAGCTACATCCCATCCAGTAATGAAGTCTATGGTGTTTTTCACATAAAGCGGGCCGTTAAAGCCAAGGCTTTGGGTGGCAACGGCAAATCCTCCAAAAACCCCGATAATATCAGCAATAAGTACAAGTAATGGCACTGCAATCAGGGCCGCAATAATGCGTGGAGCATAAAGATAATTAAATGGGTTGGTGGACAAGGTGCGCAAAGCATCAATTTGCTCGGTTACTTTCATTGCACCGATCTCTGCCGCAATAGCAGCACTAACCCGTCCAGCCAGCATCAGGGAAGCCAGTACCGGCCCCAATTCACGGGTGATGCCAATACCAACAATATTGGGCACAAAGCTCTCGGCATTAAACCTTGCTCCACCTGTATAAATATTAAGAGCCAGAGCAGCTCCGGTAAATACAGCCGTTAAACCCACTACCGGCAAAGAGAAATACCCGATACTGAGCAATTGTCGGCCAATCTGTCTTAAAAACCATGGCGGGCTGATTATCGCCAGCACACAGTGCCAGGCAAATAATGTAACCTGCCCAATGGCGCGCAGCAGGCCAAGGCTGGCTCGGCCAATTGAAGCAATGGGATTCATAATCCATCTTTCATATAGATAGGTTTTACTCTGGGGCCAATACTGGTCAAAAGCTCATAGGCAATGGTCTGGCAAGTATCAGCAAGATCGTTTAAGTCAGCGCCCATAAAAGCTATCCTGTCTCCGGGTTTTATCGGACGCTCAATAGCACTAACGTCGAGTGTTGTCATATCCATGCTTATGCGACCAACAATTGGCGCGGCCTGCCCATCAATCCAGCCATGTCCACCATGACTTGCGGCGCGGAACAGGCCATCAGCATAACCATAGGCTATTGTTGCCAGCTTCATGGGCTTGGGCGCGCAAAATCGGGCACCATAGCCAATGCTTTGCCCTGCAGCCACAGAACGCACCTGTAATATTGGTGCCATTATCGTAGCTACTGGGGCAAGGCCAATTGAGGCGTGGCCGCGATCAAGAGGGTTGCCACCATAAAGACCAATACCGGGCCGGGTCAGATCAAAGTGATATTCTGATCCCATAACGATGCCGGCAGAATTAGCAAGAGAAGCCGGTATGTCTGTGAATTGAGTACAAATATCTTTAAATCTGGCAAGTTGCAGGGAATTTAACGGGTGCTGCAAAGAAGAGGCACAGGCCAGATGACTCATTATCAAAGACAGGTTCAAATTTGTCGTGTCAATGTTTTGTGCCTGCTCATAATTGATGCCGAGGCGGTTAATCCCTGTATCAAAATGCAAGGCAGCGGGTTTGCTTTGGCCGTTTTTTTGCCAATAGCTAATGTCTGCCACGGAATTTAAGACCGGAACAAGATCATGCTCAAAATCATCACCAGTTACTGATCTATCGGGGCCGTGAAGCACATAAATTACCGGGCCTTTACCTAGTTTTTGGCGTAAAAGCACACCCTCATGATGATGGGCCACAAAGAAATGCTCACAGCCAAGATCATGCAAAACAGGAGCTATCTTTGCCATTCCCAGACCATATGCATCAGCCTTTACAGCTGCTGCAGTTGTTGCGCCATCAGACAGATTGGCAAAATATTGATAGTTTTTGGCCAAGGCACTTAAATCAATGCGCACTTCAGTCTGGCTGGGTAAGGGCAATAACATGGGCAAAACTTGAACGAAAGCAGCAGGATTCGCAAGCAATGTTTCTGATTTTGATGTTATTGCTGAATGTCTTTTTCCCGACCTGTGGTGTCACGATTGCCAAATTTGGTAAATGCAGGCTCAAAGGTCAATTCCACGCGCCCGGTGGGGCCGTGACGTTGCTTGGCAATGTCTACTTCGGCCACATTGTAAATCGGGGCAATTTTGATCTGCCAGTCCTCATGCTCAGGAGTGCCGCGTTCAGGTTCTTTTTCATAATAAGCCGGGCGATAGACAAACATAACCACATCCGCATCTTGCTCAATGGATCCTGATTCACGCAAATCTGCCAATTGCGGTTTTGGTGGATTACGGCTTTCTACGTTTCGTGACAATTGTGATAGCGCCAGAACAGGAACGTTTAACTCCTTGGCCAGGGTTTTTAGGGTCTGGGTTATCTGGCTAACTTCCTGAACTCGTCCATCATTGCGTCGGGCATTTGCTGTGAGTAATTGCAGATAATCAACCACAATCAAATCAAGGGATCCTGCTGTTCGTTTTAATCGCCTTGCCCTGGCCGCCATAACTGCTACGGGCAGGCCGCCAGTATCATCAATAAATAGCGGTATTTCATTAAGTTCCCGTGCGGCATCAACCAGCGAGTCAAAGTCGTCCTTTTGGATTTCACCTTTGCGAATGCTTGAGGATGAAATGCGGGCATATTCTGAAAGCAGTCGTGTGGCAAGCTGGTCTGCGGACATCTCCAGCGAGAAAAAAGCAACCACTCCGCCAGATTTGGTTCTGCGCACCCCGTTTTGTTCTTCAAACTTGTAATTTCTGGCGACGTGAAAGGCAATATTAGTAGCTAAGGCCGATTTACCCATGCCCGGCCTTCCCGCCAGGATCAAAAGATCCGAAGGATGTAATCCGCCTAGTTTTTTATCCAAATCAATCAGTCCGGTGGATACCCCTGATAATCCACCATCGCGCTTAAAGGCGCTGGCTGCCATTTCCATGGCGCTGGTAAGTGAACGTGAAAACGGCGAAAATCCTGATGATATGCCTCCGGTTTCGGCCAGATTAAAGATCATTTCTTCTGCGCCGTCCAATAGTTCTGGCCCGGTTTTTCCATCTGGCGGGTCTTTGGCTTCTTTGGAGATTTCCTCGGCAATACGCATCAGATCACGTCTGGTAGACAAATCAATAATCAGTCTGGCATATTCCGGTGCATTGGCCGAGGTTCCGGCATTTGCCATCAATGTCGCCAGATACTTGACCCCGCCGATTTCTTTCATGCCTTCGTGATTTTTTATTTTATCACGCATGGTCAGGCCATCAGCCAGCGATCCTTTGTGGATCAGACGGGCAATTTCATCATATAGCCAGCCATGAACCTTGTCGTAAAAATGATTGGGTTGCAGACCTTCTCCAATACGAAAAAGCACTTCGTTATCGAACAGAATAGCACCGATAACCGCTTGTTCAGCCTCCAGGTCATGAGGGGCTGACTGTATGATTTCGTCGTTCATCAACTTGTTCTTTTTTCCGTATCTGACAAATTACACCTTACATAATTTTTAAGACCAAGTAGGGGGTATTTGCGCTTTATGCACAACGCTCCACAGGCAATTTCTCATATTGTTGATAAAGCTGTGCATAAAAAAACGGGCCCTGTTTTAGGGGCCCGTCTTGATAGTCATTTTGAAAGAACAGCTACTTAAGTGTGTTTTAAGTATTTAGTCCGCTGCTTCTTCGTTTTTTGTCGCCTCGTCATCTGCAACATCTTCGGCAGTAGGAGCACTTTCCAGTTCGATTTCAGCTTCGGGGTCGAACATGGCAGCAGCCTGTTCCTCGGCGATCTCTGCCTTGGCAGCGCGTTCCTGCTCGTGCCCTGAGGAAATAACATCCTCGCCCTTAGCCTGACGCTCTCCTTCTTCGGGGGTGCGCGCCACATTTATTTTAACTGTTATGAACACCTCAGGGTGCATGTTAATTCGTACATCATGCAGTCCCACTTCTTTGATTGGGCTGCTTAGATTGACCTGGGAGCGGGAAATATCATTGCTGACGGCATCAGCAATATCTCTGGCCGAGACCGAGCCATAAAGATGTCCGGTTTCACCGGCCTGACGGATCAGGAGATATGTCTGGCCATCCAGTTCCTTTCCTGCATTTTCTGCAGCGGCACGCTTTTCTTCATTGAGTTTTTCAATGGCCTCACGTTCGCGCTCAAATCGAGCTATATTCTCCGGATTAGCGCGAAGCGCCTTGCCCTGAGGTAGCAGGAAATTACGGGCAAAGCCGTCCTTTACCTTTACTACATCACCAATGGAGCCGAGTTTCTCAACCCGTTCTAGTAATACAATTTGCATCGTGTTCTCCCTAATTCACTGCGTAGGGCAGCAGGGCCAGAAACCGGGCGCGTTTAATGGCGCGGGATAATTGACGTTGTTTCTTGATTGAAACTGCAGTTATCCGTGATGGAATAATTTTTCCACGTTCGGACATATATCGCTGCAGTAATTTTGGGTCTTTATAATCAATCTTCGGGGAATTCTCACCGGAGAATGGGCATACCTTGCGACGGCGGGCAAATGGGCGTTTGGTCGGAAGGTTGGTTATATTAACTTTCATAGACATGGCTTTTCCTATCTCCCGGCTGGGCTGCGGCGCTTGCGTTCTTCACGCTTGGCTAAAATAGCGGATGGCCCTTCGGTAAATTCTTCAACCCGAATGGTCATGTGACGTAAAACGTCTTCATTGATCCGCAATTTTCGTTCCATTTCATGCATTACTGGCGCATCGGCTTCAATGTTTAATAGTACATAATGACCTTTGCGGTTCTTGCGAACCTTATAGGCCATTGAGCGCAAGCCCCAATGTTCAATTTTGTCAACTTTGCCGCCGCTCTCTTCGATGAACGTGCGTAATTCTTCTGCAATCGCTTCTACTTGCGCCGTGGTGATGTCCTGACGCGCGATTAGTGTGTGTTCATAGTTTGGCATATTACTCCCTTTGCCATATCGTGCGGCGCCAGACAGATGAAAGGGTCGACCTGTGCAGGCGATGGCTCCTGTCTGTTTGATTTGGCAGCATTGCCTGTAATCAGAACAAACCGGACCGCATCCGATTTCAAGGTGGCGCACTATAAAGACCAAATCAGGCGAAGCAAGCGCAAAATTCATATAGTTTATGAACTTGTGTTTTTCCTGGTATCAGGCTCTTGCAAGGGCTTTCCTTAAGCACCAGATTGCTGATACTGTTGTAGAAATCAATTTTGCAGGGACGCAAATATATGAAGATCGCTTTTGTTTTTCCCGGACAGGGTTCGCAATCCATAGGAATGGGCAAATCTCTGGCCGAAAACTTTCCCGCAGCAGGCGAAGTTTTTGAAGCTGTTGACGATGCTCTTAACCAGAAACTTTCCGAAATTATCTGGAATGGAAATCAAGAGGAACTTACCTTAACTGAGAATGCCCAACCGGCACTTATGGCGGTTTCACTTGCGGTAATGGCAGTGCTTGAGGCCGAATACGGCCTGGGAGTAACCGTGGCAAGTCATGTTGCGGGTCATTCGCTTGGTGAATATTCGGCACTTGCTGCTGCTGGTGCTATCGGTCTTGCCGACACCGCCCGCCTGTTAAAACGCCGGGGGCAGGCCATGCAAAGGGCAGTCCCGATAGGCGAGGGGGCAATGGCCGCACTGTTGGGTGCCACAGAGGAACAGGCGCTGGCTTTATGTATTGCCGGAAAACCGTTTGGTACAATTGCAATAGCCAATGACAATTCGCCTGGACAGATTGTGATTTCCGGAGCAAAGACGGCTATTGACGAGGCAATAAAGCTGGCCAGTGATGTGGGAATAAAACGCGCAGTCTTGTTACCTGTATCTGCGCCGTTTCATTGCATCTTGATGCAGCCTGCTGCTGAGGAAATGGATGAGGCGCTTTCGGAAGTGCAAATCAAAACCCCAAAAGTTCCGTTGGTATCCAATATTACGGCGGAACCAACCATTAACCCACAGATAATCAGAAAATTACTGGTGGAGCAGGTCACGGGACGGGTGCGGTGGCGTGAAAGTATCGAGTGCTTGGCTGCTACAGGTGTTGAGCTATTTGCGGAAGTCGGTGCCGGAAAAGTGCTGTCATCAATGGTAAGACGTACGGCAGATGGTGTAACTGGCGTGGCGTTAAATGACCCGGATAGTATTGCAAAATTTGTCGAAAAGCTAAAAGCCAATACATAAATCCAGCACTTAACATTCCAACACATTCAAGAAAGTAGAATCATGTTTGATTTATCAGGAAAACGCGCTTTGGTTACCGGTGCCACCGGTGGCCTTGGCGGTGACATTGCCAAATCCCTGCACGCAGCCGGAGCCAGCGTGGCTATTTCGGGAACCCGCCGGGAAAAGCTCGATCAACTTGCCGATGAGTTGGGGCAGCGCGTTGCGGTAACTCCGGCAAATCTTGGTGATCGCGATAGCGTGGATTGCCTTATTTCTCAGGCCACCGATGCTCTTGGCGGGGTTGATATTCTGGTGTCCAATGCCGGGGTCACCCGTGATGGTCTGTTGATGCGTATGAAGGATGAGGACTGGGATTTAGTAATGCGGGTTAATCTGGAAGCGTATTTTCGTCTGTGCCGGGCGGCCATGCGCTCAATGATGAAGGCCAGATGGGGCAGAATTATCGGCATTACCTCAGTTGTCGGAGTGACCGGCAATCCCGGACAGGCCAATTATGCAGCCTCCAAAGCTGGAATGATAGGATTTTCCAAGGCATTGGCTGCAGAAACTGCCAAACGAGGAATTACGGTAAACTGTATTGCTCCGGGTTTTATTGAAAGCCCAATGACTGATGTTTTGACCGATAAGCAAAAAGATGCAATTATGTCTTCTATTCCAGCGGCAAGACTTGGGCAGGGATCAGATATTGCTGCAGCTTGTGTCTACTTGTCTTCGGATGAGGCTGGTTATATGACGGGACAAACCATGCATATCAATGGGGGCATGGTCATGGTATAGGTGGGGTATAACAAAATCACTTTATTTCGCTCAGCGCCTTCACGCTATAATTTGAAACAAGCTGTCATAATCTTCTTGCTTGGCTTTTGAAAACGAAGTGTGT
>JALSYJ010000285.1 GCA_027071965.1 Robiginitomaculum sp.
GCAAAGAGCCAATGCAATGGCAGCGGCAGGCGGTGGCTCAGGAATTACCCGTAATGAAGATGGTACATTTGATATTGACCCGGAAGCCCAAGCCCGCCTGGCAGAGGCCACCCGCCGGGCTCAGGCTGATTTGCTGGCTTTAACCAATGCTCTTCGCCAGAACGAAAATAATGGTTCGGATTAGGGTCTAAACCCCTAGCCCTTAAACCTTTGCCACTTCGCGGAAGACTTTCTCGTCCAGTTCGCCTTCCCATTTGGCAACGGAAGTAGCTACTGCCGCATCGCCGGTTACATTGGTCATGGTGCGCATCATATCCAACGGCCGATCAAAGGGCAGGATAAAGCCCACCATCAATGCTATTTGCTCTGGCGAGACCCCGATTGTTGGCAAGACAATTGCCAGCATAAACAAGGAGGCAGATGGAATACTGGCTGTGCCAATGGAAGCCAGGGTTGCGGTCATTGCAATCAACCCATAATCGGCCCAGCTTAAATCAAGCCCAAATGCATTGGCGGCAAACAGGGCCAACAGGCCAAGATATAAAGATGTTCCATCCATATTGATGGTGGCACCAAGGGGCAGGACCGAACCTGCTACAACCGGCTTGATACCAAGATTATCCTGCACGCAGGCAATGGTCACGGGCAAGGTTCCGGCGCTGGTTGAGGTGGAATAGGCCACCACTTGCGCATCCAGAATACCGCGAAAAAACCTGATAAGCGGCAGACCCAATACAAATCTGACCAGGCCACCATACATTACCAGCATGTGAGTTATACATCCAAGATACAGCGCCAGCGCTAGCATCAGAACCGAGCTGAATGTCTCTACGCCCTTTGCTGCGGTTACCCATGTAATTAGGGCAAACACCCCATAAGGAGCAAGTTCCATAACCCAATGGGTGATTTTGAACATGATCTGAACTGATGAATCGAAGAAATCTTTTACCGGATCAGCAGCTTTTCCCACCATCAATATTGCGATCCCTAACAATATGGCAAAAAAGATAATAGCCAGCATATCACCGCTGGCCAAAGCCTGTATGGGATTGGCCGGAATAATATTTATCAGCCTCTCGGTCATGCTGGGCGCTTCTGCGGCCATGACATTAGGTGCCACATCAGTAAAATCAACACCGGAGCCGGGCTTGAAAATTGTGCCGAATAACAGGCCAATGGATACGGCCACCAGAGTGGTAAATACATAAAGACCAAAGGCGCGCATCCCGATCGTGCCCAGCTTTGATGGATGCCCCATAGCGGTAATGCCGGTGACCAAAGTAGTAAACACCAAGGGCACCACCAGCATTTTGATCAATTGCACAAAGGCAGTTCCAAAGGGCTTGATCCAGGTGGTGACAAAGTCGGCTCCGGCATATTTGGTAATGCCATCAACCAGATATGTGCCGCCAAAGGAGCGAAAGGCAAGACCGGTAATTACACCTAAGATCAATGCAATAAGTACACGCTGCCATAATACTGCTTTGAACCACCAACTCATGAGAAACCCCTGTTTTGCATTTTAGCTAATTGCCAAGCACAGTAGAGCGCAATGACTGTTCGTCAATGGGTTTGGTGATGTCAGGTGTCTGTTTATGGGCCTTATCTGGCTCGGCCACAAAGGAAAAGTTTAGTGGTGAAAGTCCTTGATGAAACCTATGGCAAATAGATTATTCAGCCAAAAATCGTTCTGCTTCCAGTGCTGCCATACATCCCATGCCGGCAGCGGTTACTGCCTGCCGGTAAGTATCATCAGTAACATCACCTGCGGCAAATACGCCGGGAACTTTTGTGGCGGTGCTATCAGGTTCTGTAATCAGATAGCCACCTTGTTTGAACGGTAATTTGCCGACGAATAATTCGGTTGCGGGCTTGTGGCCAATGGCAATGAATACGCCATCTACGGCAATATCTTGCTGTGTTCCGGTTTTTGCGTGTTCAAGACGCATGCCGGTGACACCCAATGGATCTTCATCACCCAGAATCTCGATCAAATTATGATCCCACACGGGTACGATCTTTTCATTGGCAAACAGGCGTTTTTGCAGAATTTTTTCCGCACGTAATTCATCGCGCCG
>JALSYJ010000286.1 GCA_027071965.1 Robiginitomaculum sp.
AGCGCTGCATTCATTTTATGTTCTTTTACTTTTTGCGTCAGTAAAACGACGGGCACATCACCACTGTCATCAACCGGTGGTTTCTGGATGATGGCTTCCATACTGATACCGGCATGCCCAAGAATACCGCTGATTTCAGCCATCACACCCGGCTCATCTTTGGCGGTTAAACGGATATAATAAGCGGTTTCAATCTGATCAATATCCAGTATCTTTTGTTCCTTTATCGCATCATTCTGGAATGCCAGTTGCGGAATGCGGTGCGCATTATCCATATCCAGTGAGCGCGCCAGATCAATAATATCAGCTACCACAGCCGAAGCGGTTGGTTCGGCACCGGCACCGGCACCATAATACAGGCTTGGTCCCAAAGCGTCACAGTGTACCAGCACGGCATTCATCACCCCATCGACATTGGCAATCAATCGTGTATCCGGTATTAAAGTTGGATGAACCCGCATTTCAATACCGTCTTTGGCACGGATTGCCAAGCCCAGGTGTTTTATACGATAACCAAGCTGATTGGCGTAAACCACATCATCGGCAGATATTTTACTGATGCCTTCGGTATAAACCTTTTCAAAATGCAACGGCATGCCAAATGCAAGTGAAGCCAGTATTGCCAGTTTATGCGCCGCGTCAATTCCTTCTACATCAAAGGTTGGATCTGCCTCGGCATAACCCAATTCCTGGGCTTCTTTCAGTACATCGGCAAAATCACGCCCCTTGTCGCGCATTTCGGTAAGAATAAAGTTACCTGTTCCATTAATAATACCAGCTAACCAATTGATTTTATTAGCGGATAGTCCTTCCCGCATGGTTTTGATAATTGGAATCCCGCCGGCAACCGAGGCTTCGTAACAAACGCTGACACCTTTTTTTTGTGCCGCGGCAAAAATTTCATTGCCGTGTTTGGCAATCAGTGCTTTATTGGCTGTTACCACATGCTTGCCCTGTTCAATTGCCTGCAAAACAAAACTTCGGGCAGGTTCATAACCGCCAATCAGCTCAACAATAATATCCACTTGCGGATCCTGAATCACCTGATTGGCATCGTCAGACAATTTACAGTCGGACAAGCCCAAACTTTCCGCCACGGACAAATCTTTGGCGGCTGCGTGGCTTACCTTGATATGGCAGCCGGTTCTGCGTGTGATTTCATCCGCATTGCGTTTTAGCACTGTTGCAGTACCACCGCCAACCGTGCCCAAACCTAATAAACCAATATTGACTGTTTTCAAACAACTCTCCTATCAAAACTTTTAATATTTATGACCCGTTGCAAAATCATTTTGTTTTTAGCTGCAACTCAAGACAGCACCTTGCCATCTTTCTTGAACATTTCGCGAATACCCCGAATCGCCTGACGGGTACGGTGTTCATTTTCAATTAAACTGAAGCGTACATGATCATCACCATATTCACCAAAACCGATGCCGGGTGAAACCGCAACCTTGGCATCGAGCAGGAGTTTTTTGGAAAACTCCAGCGAGCCCATCTCCTTGTATGCATCCGGAATGGGCGCCCAGACGAACATACTGGCTTTGGGTTTTTCAACGCACCAGTTAATGGAATTCAAGCCATCGCAAAGGACATTGCGACGACGATAATATAAGTCGGTAATTTCCGCGACACAGCTTTGATCACCTTCCAGCGCAGTAATTGCCGCTACCTGGATGGGAGTAAACATACCATAATCCAGATACGACTTGATTCGTGCCAGCGCGGCAACCAAAATTGGGTTTCCACTCATAAAACCAACACGCCAGCCGGGCATATTATAGGTTTTGGACAAGGAATAAAACTCAACGGCAACGTCTTTTGCTCCTTCCACTTGCAATATCGAAGGTGCCTTATAGCCATCAAAAGCAATTTCAGCATAAGCAAGATCATGAATTACCCAGATTTTATGTTCTTTGGCAATTTCCACTACCCGTTCAAAAAAGTCCAGTTCAACACATTGCGTGGTCGGATTACCGGGAAAATTAATCACCAGCATTTTGGGCTTTGGCCAGCTATCCTTGATTGCTTTTTCCAGTTCCTCAAAAAAATCTACATCAGGTGTCATGCGTAC
>JALSYJ010000287.1 GCA_027071965.1 Robiginitomaculum sp.
TTAATCAGGGCATTTTGGCCAGTTTCTTTGGTCATAAACTGCCCACGGCACCTGGGCCGTCCCGTCTGGCTTTACGGTTTGATGCGCCAATTTTACCAGTGTCTATCGAGCGTCTGCCAAAAGCACGCTTTAGGGTGCGTTTCCACCCTCCAATGGCCGCGTCCAGTGATCCTGACAAGAGCAAGGCCATTGCCAATACGGTAGAAAGCATTAATCGCTTTTTAGAAGACCATATTCGTCAACATCCTGAGAGCTGGTTCTGGGTGCATCGGCGTTGGCCAAAAGATGTTTACAGGAAATAAGGCGCGGCGATCACAGGTCTATTTTACCGCTTATAATCCAATAATAATTTTGGATTGATATAGGTGCCGCGCACTTTAATCCCCCAATGTAAATGGGGGCCTGTTGCCCGGCCAGTCATACCAATTGCGCCAATTAAGTCGCCTTTGGATACTGTGTCGCCGACTTTGACATCAAGACGTGATAAATGCAGCATTACACTCATTACGCCATCACCATGATCAAGGATTAGCAGACCGCCTTCAAAATACATGTCCGGTTCTGCCAGTACGACAATTGCACTGGCCGGGGCAGTAATGTCGGTACCTGATGGAGCTGCAAAATCCAGACCTAAATGCGGGCTTTTGGGCTGTCCGTTTAAGATGCGTTGCGAGCCATATTCACCAGACGTGCGATAATTAGCAACGGGTTCCAGAAAACCCTCATCATACCAGCTTGCTGATGCCCGGTGTTTCCATACTGCCTGTTTTTTGAGCCAGTCAGCCTCAACCCTTTTTTGTTGCTCCGGTGTGCGCGGGGTTACTTTGCCCGGCGGCAGGCCATCAACTCGTTCAATTGCCCATTTGGATTCTTGTAAATTCAGGAAAAGAGGGTCAAACGCCGGTGCCTCAGCCGCATTTGCTGTCTTGTGCCGCAAGCTGACTTGTAAGTCGGAATTTCTGGCAAATGGGACTAAAGCCGGGTGATTGCCGGAGATAAGGGCGCTTGATTTATTACCAGAGGAGATAATTTCATATGTGCCGCTATCCGGGGGCAAATAACATATAACAAAGCCCCCTTGAACCAGAGGGCCTTCGCATGAAAGTTTTAGGGTTTTGGCAGGTTTTGCAAATGCTGCTATTGGAAAAAAGCCAATAAGTACCAGGCTAAGTAGCCGGATCATTTTCTGGCCTGCAGGGTTTTCCATCGTGTGGTTGCCGCATCGGCGTCAATATAGGCTTCTTGCAGTTCAACTGACCAATAGCTTAAATTGTGCAGGCTGATCTGTTGTCCGGTTTCAGCGCACAAGACATGAGCCCCGGGACGGATAATGGTAAAGTCACCATCACCATATTCCAGCTCCGCCAGGCCGCTAAATCCAGTTTCCAGAATGTTCATAACAGGCAATCCCGTCCCATCTGCATATTGGCCACGCCCTGTCCCTTATCAGTATTAGGACACAGCATGGCCAACAGGATTCTTCAATTCCTAGTCTCTGCCGCCGAACAGGCTAAGCAGGAATAAGAACATATTCAGGAAGTTCAGATACAGGCTAAGAGCACCCATGATCGAAACTCGTGCTGCCATGGTGGCATCGCCAGCCAGTTGATAATAGCTGTGTTTCAGGCGCTGGGTATCATAGGCAGTAAGACCGGCAAAAATAAGCAAGCCTAATACTGAAACCGCAAACTCAATGGCGCTGGAGCCAAGAAACAGATTTACAATCGAGGCAATGATAATTCCGATCAAGCCCATGAATAAAAAGCTGCCCCACCCGGAAATATCTTTCTTGGTGGTGTAACCCCACAAACTAAGCGCGCCAAACATGGCCGCGGTCATGAAGAAAATTTGCGCAATTGCCATTCCTGTATAAACAAGAAAGATCGTGGACAGGGATACGCCCATAACTGCGGAAAATATATAAAAGGTCATGCGCGCCGCGCCAGGGCTCATCTTGTTTACTCTTGCCGCCAGAAAAAATACAAATCCAAGCGGAGCAAACATTACGACATAGCTAAGTGGGGCGGTAAAAGCAGCCTTCATCAATTGCGCTGATTGCGAGAAAAAG
>JALSYJ010000288.1 GCA_027071965.1 Robiginitomaculum sp.
CATCGGGATTATGCTTGGGATCAGCAGAATACACACCATCAACCTGAGTGCCCTTCAGCAAAGCATCACAAGCCATTTCTGCCGCGCGCAAAGCCGCCCCGGTGTCCGTGGTGAAAAAAGGATTTCCAGTACCGGCAGCAAATATGACTGTCCGGCCCCGCTCCATATGCCGTATAGCCTTTCGCCGAATATACGGCTCACAAACAGACATCATGGGAATCGCTGATTGAACCCGGGTTTCTACTTTCAGGTTTTCCAGCGCATTTTGCATTGCAAGTGCGTTCATAATGGTAGCCAGCATGCCCATATAGTCGGCCGTGGCACGATCCATGCCCTGCTCGGCTGCAGACAATCCGCGGAAAATATTTCCTCCGCCAATCACCAGACAGATTTGTACATTACCGGCGACGGCTTCAGCAATTTCAGTTGCAATCTGACGAACAGCGGAATGATCAATGCCATAAGATTGCTTCCCCATAAGCGACTCACCGGAAAGCTTCAATAACACCCTTGGGTATCTGGTTTCTGACTTGCTGTCCGATTGACCGTCCATATAGATAGCTCCTGACTGATTTTCGACTCAACATATATCAATTTATAAGATCAAGCGCCACTAACCCAAAAGAATTGGCCTTACGCCTTTGCTCCTACCGAAGCCACTTCTGCTGCAAAGTCTTCCTCTTTTTTCTCAATGCCATCACCCAAAGTAAGGCGTGAGAAAGAGACCATCTTAATATCAGAGCCCAGTTCTTTTGCGCTTTCATTGATAAATGCTTCGACTGTCTGATCCGGGTTCATAACAAAAGATTGTTTTAATAGAACCACTTCGGAGAAAAACTTATTGATGCGTCCATCGACCATTTTTTCGATAATATTGTCAGGTTTGCCGGATTCACGTGCCTGCTCGACCAATACGGAACGTTCTCGCTCTACTGCCTTTGGGTCAAGATCATCAACCGACAGTGACAAGGGTGATGTTGCTGCAATATGCATAGCAATTTTGCGGCCAATTTCTTCTAGCTTCTTTGGATCTGCCGCACTTTGCAAACCAACCAGAACACCAATGCGTCCCAGGTTATCCCCTACAGAATTATGAACATAAGTTGCCACAACCCCCTGCTCCACACTAACCATTTCAGCGCGGCGCAAGTTCATGTTTTCTCCAATAGTTGCAATCAACTGTGTCAGGCTTTCAGAAACTGTTTCGCCACTTTTCATAACGGCTTGTTTCATGCGCTCAATATCGCCGTCACAGGACAATGCAATTTCAGCCAGCTCCAGTGCAAACTCCTGAAATTCAGCATTTCGAGACACAAAATCTGTTTCCGAGTTCAGTTCGATCATAACACTGCTAAGGTCTTTAGATGCCAAAGCAATTAAGCCCTCAGCAGCTACACGTCCGGTCTTCTTGGCAGCTTTAGACAATCCTTTGGCTCTTAGCCAGTCAACTGCCTGAGTGATATCACCATCGCATTCAGCCAGGGCCTTTTTGCAATCCATCATGCCCACGCCGGTAATTTCGCGTAATTCTTTCACCAATGCCGCTGTGATTTTGGCCATAGGTATATTCCTTTTAATTCTGATACGGAAAATTCCGTATATTCGGGATTTGAAAACGGATAAATTAAGAAGCCCAATAGCATTCATCCAGAATGTGTAGCTTCTTAATTTTCCTGTTAATCAGTTTTATCTTCTTTTGCCTTTGCAGTTTTTGCCGGCTTCTTTGCCGGTTTCTTTGGTGCTGCGGCTGTTGCTTTTTTTGCTGCCTTTTTAGGCTTGGCATCGCTTACAGGTTTATCATCAGATGCGGCTGCAGAAGTATCTGTCTTTTTCTTGGCCTTGCTCTTTTTATCATCCTTAGTTTTGGCAACTTTTTCTTCTTCATCACCAGACTTTTTTGCCTTATCAGAAGCCTTTTCGTCATCGGAACCCTTTGCAGCATCAGGTTTTTTTGCATCATCTTCCTGCTTAGCATCCGGCGTTTCCATGATTTCCTTTGCTACTTCAGCAATTGCCGGCTCAACCGGATTTACCGCCGCGCCCGGATCAATGCCCATATCAGCTTGGGCATCAGCCATTCCATCTAAAGCTGCATCTGCGATTAATTCGCAATAAAGCGTAATTGCCCGTGCAGCATCATCATTTCCGGGGATTGGAAAATCTGCATCATCCGGGTTTGAATTGCTGTCAATAACTGCTGCAACCGGGATTTTTAATTTACGAGCCTCACCAATGGCAATCACTTCCTTGGTTGTATCAACAACAAACAGCAGATCCGGCAGACCGCCCATATCCTTAATACCGCCCAAAGAACGCTCAAGCTTGTGTAATTCGCGGGTCAGACCAATCAATTCCTTCTTGGTCAGTCCGGTGTTTGAACCTTCGGAGAGCATTTCTTCAAGTTTGCGCAACCGGTTGATCGAATTGGAAATAGTCGTCCAATTGGTCATGGTGCCACCAAGCCAACGGTGGTTGACATAATATTGGGCACACCGTTTTGCAGCCAGTTTGACCGGCTCTGAAGCCTGACGTTTTGTGCCAACAAACAAGATCCTGCCACCACGTGCAGTAACTTCACGTACCTTTACCAGAACTTGGTGTAAAAGCGGTACAGTTTGTGACAAGTCAAATATATGAATATTTGAACGTACACCATAAATATAAGGTGCCATCCGCGGATTCCAGCGGTGTTTTTGATGTCCAAAGTGAACACCAGCTTCTAAAAGTTGACGCATGTCGATTGTAGGTAGTGACATAATTTATCCTTCTCCGGTTCGCCTCCGAAAAGCCTGTTCCGCAAAATTAAGCGGCACCGGATGGATTGATACAGGATGATCCCTGCAAACCCGACTCTTCGTGCGTGATTGCGCGCCTTATAGAAAGGCTGTTGCCCGTTGGCAAGTAATAAATATCAGATTGTTTTCTCAATTTCTACGACGGACTGTACGCCAGCAATGCTCTGCAATACGCTTTGTGCCGAGCGGCCAATGGGGAATTTTCTCCCAGTATCAAGCTTTACTTTACGACCATCGGACAAAGCTGTGACAATATGAAGGTCGCCAACTGCTTGATCCCGCTTTTTCTGCAGATTGCCCAGCGCCTCAGCTATAGCAATTGAGACCTTGCTGTTATCGACAAAAACAACGATTCCCGAAACCTGTATTGCCTGCACTTCCTCTATGGAATGCAGGTTTTCCAGAAAAAACCTAATATCCCCATTCTTGTTTTCAGCCTTAACCCTAAACGTCCAGATTTTTCCAGGCTCCAATTGTTCCCGGAATTTTTCCAGAATTTTCGCAGATGCCATAACCTCAAAATCTCCTTGCGGATCAGAGAATAAGACATAGGCAAAGCGCTTACCGCTACGTGCGGAAACCCGTTCTTGTCGTCTGCGCACAACACCAAACATACGAAAACTGTTATGACCGTGTCCAGCAGCGTTAAAAGCATCCCCAAATAATGTAATGTTCAGCTTCTTCACCAGATCAGAATACTCATCCAACGGGTGCCCAGATAAATAAAACCCGATGCTGGACAACTCATTTTGCATTCGTTCTTCATGTGACCATGGTTTTAGATCCGGCAATGGGAGCCGTCCAAAGTCTTTTAGCTCTTCGCCGAACAGACTTGCCTGATTGGCTTTTCTGCCCTCAGCAGCCGCCGTGCTTGCAGATTGTATCAGTCCGGCTGCAGCTACAGCATTTCTGCAATTTGGCTCTATTGAACGGAACGCTCCGGCACGAGCTAAATTCTCAATAGCCCTTTTGCCAATAAATGACGGGTCTACCCGGTCGGCAAAATCATATAAATCAGTAAACTCCCCGCCATCCTCTCGAGCTGCCACAATATGCTCCATTGCCTGATGGCCAATATTGCGAACAGCACCCAGCGCGTACAGAATTTCACCATCTGCAACATCAAAGTCAGCCAGGCTTTTATTCACATCAGGCGGGGAAACTGTGATTTTATGTTGAATTGCATCTTGAACGAATACCGCCAGCTTGTCTGTATTCGTCATGTCCAAACTCATCGAGGCGGCCAGGAATTCGACCGGATAATGAGCCTTCAACCAAGCCGTTTGATAAGCAATCAGTGCATAGGCTGCGGAGTGTGACTTGTTAAACCCATATCCTGCAAACTTGTCCACAATATCAAAGATTTCGTTGGCCCGCTGTGCTGTGACGCCATTTTTCACCGCGCCCTCAACAAATCTTGCACGCTGGGCCTGCATTTCTGCTTTAATTTTTTTACCCATAGCCCGGCGCAGCAAATCTGCCTCGCCAAGCGAATATCCGCTTAAAACTTGCGCGATCTGCATGACCTGCTCTTGATAGATAATCACGCCATAGGTATCGGCAACCACTGGTGTAATCATATCATGAAGATGTATCGGCTCTTCCTGTTTGAATTTGCATGCAACAAATTTTGGGATATTATCCATGGGCCCGGGGCGATAAAGCGCAATAATCGCAATAATATCCTCAAAGCAATCAGGCTTTGCCTTGCGCAAGGTATCGCGCATGCCGGCGCTTTCCAGTTGAAACACTCCCACCGTATCAGCTTTGCGCAATAACTCATATGTTGCTGCATCATCAAGTGGCAAGGCATCAATATCTACGTCCACTCCACTTTGCTTTATATATTTCACTGCCCGTTCAATTACCGTCAGAGTTTTTAGTCCCAGAAAGTCAAATTTGACCAATCCGGCTTTTTCGACCCACTTCATATTGAATTGAGTAGCGGGAATGTTGGAGCGAGGATCCAGATATAAAGGCGTTAACTCCACCAGCGGGCGGTCACCAATCACCACCCCGGCAGCGTGAGTAGAGGCATTGCGAACCAGCCCTTCAATCTCCATAGCCGTGGATAGCAATGTCGCTACGGCTTCGTCTTCGTCTCTGGCCTGTCGTAATCTGGCTTCGCTTTTAATCGCCTCACTTAATGTAACCGGGGCCGTTGGGTTGTTTGGTACCATCTTGGCCAGGCGGTCTATCTGCCCAAGGGGCAGTTGCATCACCCGGCCAACATCACGCAAGGCAGCTCTTGGTTGCAGTGTGCCAAAGGTAATAATCTGCGCCACACGGTCAGAACCATATTTGGACAAAACATATTCAATGACTTCACCACGGCGCTCCTGGCAAAAATCAATATCAAAATCAGGCATTGAAACCCGTTCCGGGTTCAAAAACCGCTCAAACAATAAACCAAAGCGGATAGGATCCAGCCCGGTAATTGTAAGCGCCCATGCCACCACAGAGCCTGCACCAGATCCACGGCCGGGACCTACGGCTATGCCCTGCTCCTTTGACCAGCGAATAAAATCAGCAACAATCAGGAAATAGCCAGGAAACCCCATCTGGGTTATTACCTGTAATTCAAAGTCAAGGCGCTTATAGTATTCCTCTTCGGGAGCCGCCAGTTCAATTTTTTCAAGTCGCTGCCGCAACCCGGTTTTGGCTTGCAGGGCTAACTCTTCGGCTTCGCTTAAATTTGAATTTCCGGGAAACCTTGGCAGTATGGGGTTTCTGGATAAGGGGCGATATGAACATCTTTTGGCAATCTGGCGGGTATTTTCAATTGCTTCTGGCAAGTCTGCAAACAGCGCCGACATTTCATCTGATCGCATGAAATAGTGTTGTCTGGTTACCGCTCTTCGGTCTTTTACTGACAGGTAGGTACTTTGTGAAATGCACAATAATGCATCATGAGAGCGATGGTGTTCTGCGTGTTCAAAAAATGGCTGATGGGTCGCAACAATCGCCACATCATTCTCATATGCCCAGTCGAGCAATACTGTTTCAGCCTTATATTCATCGGCTAAACCATGACGTTGCAACTCGATATATAACCGGTCGCCAAAATGTTGTTTCATTTGCGTAAGAACGTCAAAAGCCTGCTCTTTATGGTCGTTGACGATATATTTATTTACGCACCCCTCCAAACCACCAGTTAGCAGTATAAGCCCCTCGGAATGATCAAAAACCATATCCAGATCAACACAAGGGTTTTGCGTTGACGGGGTGTCGAGCCAGACACTACTGGTCAGTTTCATCAAATTCAGATAACCGGCCTCTGAACTGGCCAGAAGTGCCACAGTACCATCCGCCTCCCCTGCTTCGTCTTTGGCCTCACAATTAATCCGAACTGAAAGGGTCAATCCGCAAATCGGCTGAATACCAGCCTTTGCCAGAGTTTCAGAAAATTCCAACGCTCCGAACATATTGTTCGTATCAGTCAGTGCCAGTGCTGGCATTTTATTCTTTAGGCAAATTTCCTTTAGCCTCGGAATCTGAATGGCACCCTCAAGTATGGAAAAGGCAGAGTGAGAACGCAGGTGCACAAATGGCTGTCTCGATTTTCTGCGGCCAGATACCACCACTCACTCCAATATATCAGCGTCACCAATTCAAAAACGAATCTGTCCTGCCTAAAGCATTTCCTGTTCAAAATGAACCGGAAGCCTGCTTTCTAATCTTTATCTGTCGCATTTTTGGCCGCAAAAACCCGCGCTCAACTAGCCGATAGGCGATAGGACATTAAAAGAGTCCTCAAGCAGCGAAGCGGTAGGACATTAAAAGAGTCCTCAAGTAGCTGCTAGGCGATAGGACATTAAAAGAGTTTCCCACTTTTGCTAAAAATGCAAATCTTTGTTATCGCATTTTTGGCCGCAAAACCGGTACCCACTTTTGCTAAAAATGCTCTGATACAGATGAAGAGCTATCCCCCAAGAAGCACTGACCATGTTCCAATCATCGCAGTGAAGGAGGCAAGGGCTGATAAAGCCGCCAGTTCTTTGATTATATCTTTCATGACTTTTCCTTTGTTTTACATGGGTGCGTTTTTGAGTTCACGCTTTGTTCTCTTGAACATATTCACTCTTTGTTCTCATGTCAATGGTTATTTTCGGTGATAAGGCAAACACTTATACAATCTCAATGTTTGGTTTTTATTGAGGTTTATTTGCGACAGTACGCCCGCCTTGCAATGTCAGCACCCTGTCCATATATGCCGTCAACGACATGTTGTGGGTTGCCACTAATGCGGCCACCCCTTCGATGCGCACCAAATCGAACAGGCTTTGAAACACTGTGGCGGAGGTGGTAGGATCCAGATTGCCAGTTGGCTCATCGGCGAGCAGAACCGCAGGTTTGTTCGCCAATGCTCTGGCGATAGCCACCCGCTGCTGTTCCCCGCCTGATAGTTGGGCGGGCTGGTGTTGGATACGATCAGAAAGCCCCATTACCCCAAGCAGTCTATCTGCTTCTTCTTTAGCTTGTTTTTGGCCGATACCGGCAATCAGCATAGGCATTGCCACATTATCCAGAGCTGAAAACTCTGGCAGCAAATGATGAAACTGATAAACAAATCCTATTTTTTCGCGGCGTATTATAGTGCGGGCTCGATCCGAAAGCGAAAGGCACTCCCGATCATTTATCCAGACCTTTCCTGATTTTGGCCGCTCCAGCAAACCAGCGGCATGCAAGAGTGTTGATTTACCCGAGCCAGAAGGCCCAAGCAGGCCGACAATTTCCCCGGCCTCGACATGCAGTGATACATTTTGCAGTACATGCAGAATTTGCGTTCCGCTAAGAAAACTTTGGCTTAGATTCTCAACCCGCAAAATAGATTGTCCAGAGATATCACTCATAGCGCAAAGCCTCAACAGGGTCGAGTTTTGATGCTCGCCACGAAGGATAAAGAGTTACCAATACCGAGGCAATAAAACCAAAAAGCGCAATAATCAGCACTTCATTCCAATCGACGATTGCTGGTAGTCTGGCCAGGCCGTAAACCTCTTCATCAAATATCTTGCCCCCCGGCGAAAACAAGCCAAATACCCATTGCAGAAAATCCTGAATAGGATCAATAAACCACGCAAACAAGACGCCCAGAACAATGCCAAAAAACGTACCAAAAACCCCGATGGTGGCACCAACCAGAATGAAAACCCGCATCATGGCGCCTTGACTGGCACCCATAGTCCTAAGAATGGCGATATCCTTGCCCTTATTTTTCACCAGCATAACCAGGCCTGAAATGATGTTTAGCGCCGCAATCAATACCACCAGCATCAAA
>JALSYJ010000289.1 GCA_027071965.1 Robiginitomaculum sp.
ATGGGGACAACGTCCGCCTCCCCGCTTCCTCTGCCACTTAGACATAGTCCAAAGAGCGGACAGTTTATGTGCTACATAACCGGACAGTTCTATTTGTTGCTAACAGTCAGGTTGGCGGCCAGTAGACATCGTTCCAGTCTGATCGTACCCTAATCTTTTCTTTGCGATTTAAGGTGCTTAGGGTGCGAGGCATGAACAAGTCACAAATCGAACAGCTACTTGACGATATTACTGCAAGACTGCGAGAGGAAGCGAGAGCGAAGCCGTTTCCAAAAGCAAAGGAGTTTGAAGATAGGGTGCGCGAGGTGGTTAAAGATGCTATCGACGATGCCAATGTTGAAATAGACTTCGACCCACACCCGCAAGCTTTTCCTGATATTGCTATTGGCGAGTATGGAATAGAAGTAAAGCACACGACAAGTGATAGCTGGCGCTGCGTTGCTAATAGCGTGCAAGAGACCAATCGGATTGAAACCGTTCGTCATATTTATGTTGTCTATGGAAAGATGGGAGGTGTCCCTGATGTTAGATGGGGAGAATATGAAAAGTGCGTTGTTCATGTGCGAACCTCTCATGTGCCGAGATTCGAGATAGAAATAGGAGCAGAAAAATCATTGTTTGATCAAATGGGTATCTCGTATGAAAAATTTCATAAATTAGATATCCATGAAAAAATGACATATATAAGAAAATATGCAAGATCTCGCCTAAAAAAAGGCGAACGGTTGTGGTGGTTGGAAGATGCGCCTGGCGAGCTACATACGTTGCCAATCCAAGCAAGGCTTTATACAAAACTCTCAAAAGAAGAAAAAACCAAGCTTAGAGCTGAGGCAGTATTATTGTGCCCTGGAATAGTTAGGTCTGGGCGGTCGAGGGATAAATATGATGATGTCGTACTTTATTTGCTAACTTATCACGGTGTATTGTGTCATCAAGCACGTGATCTCTTTTCAGCAGGAAGTGTGGCAAATCCAGAAAATGATGATAATGGTGGGATATATATCGCTCGAGCAATAAAACTATTAGAGGAAGAAATCCTAAAGGCAGCAGAGAGAATGAGCGACGCGCTTTTTGAAGAATATTGGGGTTACTCTGTACCTCCTGAAAATAGGATTAAGGAATGGCTTCGGCAAGCGGATGAATATGCTCGGGACTGGAAGCCATCAGAGGTTCTGTTTCTGGAAGAAGCCTAAAGTCAGCAGATGATGGCCGATATTTTGACACCTGAAGAACGTAGCGAACGGATGCGCTTAGTGAAGTCCAAAGACACTAAACCAGAACTAGTAGTGAGAAAGCTATGCCGGGAACTTGGATATAAAGGATATCGAGTTCACCGCAGAGATCTTCCAGGAAAGCCTGACATAGCCTTTATTGGGCGTAAACTTGCGATTTTTGTTCATGGCTGCTTTTGGCATGGGCATGCGTGCCATGGAAAAGTAAGGAGGCCAAAATCTAATTTAGAATATTGGAATGCCAAAATTGAACGGAATCGCTCGAGAGACATAGAGAATATATCAGCACTTGAACGGCAGGGATGGAAGGTTCTTGTGGTCTGGGAATGCGAAACAAAACCTAGCCTAAGGCACGAACTTAAAGAAAAGTTAAAAAGGTTTTTGACTGGATCAGGGAGTTATTGAATGCTGTTAGTATTGTTCGCGCGATTCAATGTATTGCAGTACAGTATCGATTCCGCTTTTCTTCTATAGACAAGTCCCTTCAATATTTTGCCTCCTGCCCGCACCCACCGCATTAATTCTCGTGGCACTAGGTCATGTTCTTCCCGATTTACCTTCCTCCGCAGCGTTGACCGCTGAAGTGCCCCGGTGCCGAGGTTGAAGGTGAAAGATACGAGCGCATCGAACTGGCCATCGGTCAGTGACACATCGATCAGCCGCAGGACTCCCCTCTCGGCCCAGCGCACATCCCGTTGAAGTAGATCCTCGGCTTCCTGTTCGTCAATCCCTTCCACAAACCGATCACGCTCATCCTCGCGAACCAAATGACCATAACCGATCGTCGGATAGCCGGCCGGGCAAATGTAGATGGTAGGGCTGAAC
>JALSYJ010000290.1 GCA_027071965.1 Robiginitomaculum sp.
AACCATAAAAATGAGAGTCATAGCTATGGATAGCGAAGGTAGAACGCAGCTGTAAGCCCGAGCCTCAGCACGAACATCCCCTCTCCCTCCGGGAGAGGGACAGGGTGAGGGGATCAAATAACCAAACTCATCCACTAAACTGGAGACAAGTTATGGGTAGGGAAGCAGGAAGCCCGAGACAATGGCTGGGGACAGGAGATACAAATAAATAAAAACAATAACTTACATCAACGCGTACAATCCACACCCCACAAAACAACCCCCGGCACAAAACTTGCTACAACCATGCACAGCAAATTTCCGCGAAACCCCGTCACCCCACCCCCTTGCACAATCAACACGTTATGCTATCGTTCAACCCCTGAACACAGGAATCGCCACTTGCAAGACGAAGTCACCTACCGCCTCCTGAAACTCCTCGAATCCGAGCCCCATCTCAGCCAGCGAGAAATCGCCAAGCGCATGGGTATCAGTCTCGGCAAGACCAACTATTGCATCAAGTCACTGATCGAAAAGGGATTCATCAAGGCCAGGAACTTTTGTCGAGCCAGTCAAAAGACGCCATACATGTATTACCTCACACCATCCGGTTTCGAGGAAAAGGCCCGCGTCACGTGTCGGTTCCTCAAGCGCAAGATGCAGGAATATGAAGAAATCAAGCAGGAAATCGAACGGCTCAAGGTCGAAGCCGAATCACTGGCACATGAGTTGAAATCTGGAGACTGAGCCGTTGCCATTATTCTCACAACGAGTTCACACTGCGTAATATTCCTGGATCGCACAGGTGGAAGAATGATCTGAACAATATAATCGCGCATGTTACGGGTATCACAAGCAGAACGGCGTTTGATCCGTGGGACTAGTTGTTGGAGAAGGGCAATGAAGAGAGGTAGGTGTTCACTCGAAATATGTCTTTTTGTCCAGAATGAACTTGACCTCAGGGACAACATGCAGGAGCAAAACTATCGCGAAATGGCGGGATACCCTAAGCGACAGTGAGACGTCTGGCCGGCAAAGAAGTATTTACGGTGTGTCATAACCGACTTGCAGATCATGAGGGTGGATACTGATGATTAGTATTGAATCCGCCAATGTTCAGGTATTTAAATAGCTATTTTCGAGAAATTATTAAGGAAATGAATAAATAATCGTCTTTATGGGGTAAAAAATATTATGATACTGGACGAAGCAAAAATTGCAGTGATCGGGTTGGGTTATGTTGGTTTACCGTTGGCAGTCGAGTTTGGAAAAAAGTATCCGACCATTGGATTTGATATCAATGTAAGGCGAATTGGTGAACTTGAAAAAGGCATCGATAGCACGCTGGAAGTTGAACCGGAAAAGCTAAGAGAAGCAAATAAATTAAATTTTACCGCAGATGCAGAAGAATTGCGTGGCAGTAATATTTACATTATTACGGTGCCAACTCCAATCGATAAGTACAAACGACCAGATCTTTCGCCATTGGAAAAGGCAAGCAATCTCGTAGGTAAGCTTCTATCAAAGGGGGATATCGTTATTTATGAATCCACCGTCTATCCAGGCGCCACTGAAGAGGTGTGTGTGCCAATATTGATAAATCAGTCAGGGCTTGCTTACATCAACGGTGAAGATAATAAAAAACAAATTGATGGTTTTTATGTCGGGTATAGTCCAGAAAGAATCAATCCTGGCGATAAGAAGCACCGAGTAACAAATATCAAAAAAGTTACGTCAGGTTCTACGCCAGAGATAGCAGACGTGATCGATTCACTGTACAGCTCAATCATATCTGCAGGCACTCATAAGGCGAGTTCCATCAAAGTGGCCGAAGCGGCCAAGGTGATTGAAAATACCCAACGAGATATCAATATTGCTCTTGTTAACGAGTTAGCGTTGATTTTTAATCGTTTGGGAATTGATACCAAAGAAGTTTTGGAAGCGGCGGGGAGTAAGTGGAATTTTCTACCGTTTAAGCCGGGTTTGGTTGGAGGGCACTGTATTGGTATTGATCCGTATTATCTGACCCACAAGGCAATGGAAGTTGGTTATCACCCGGAGATTATTCTTGCTGGCCGAAGGCTCAATGATGGTATGGGTCGATATGTTGCTCATGAGGTCATCAGTCTTATGACAAGGAAACGTATTTCCGTAGTCGATGCAAAAATTTTGGTTATGGGGCTTACATTTAAGGAGAATTGTCCTGATCTGCGAAACACTCGTGTTATTGATATCGTAAGCGAGCTGAATTCATATCAATGTTATGTTGATGTATTTGATCCATGGGTGGATCCAAACGAAGCAGAAAGTGAATATGGGATTCGTCCGATTCACGAGCCTGTTTCGAATCAATATGATGCAATTGTTCTCGCTGTCGCACATCAGCAATTCAGAGAAATTGAACCGGAGACAATAAGGCAATATCTTAAGCAAGATGGTGTGATCTATGACATAAAATCAGTTCTCCCTAAAGAACTCGTGGATGGAAGGTTATAAAGGAAAGCGAGATGAAAGTATTGGTTACAGGTTCAGCCGGGTTTATCGGATCCGCGCTTTGTGTGCGGCTTCTGGAGAGAGGCGATGAGGTTCTTGGTATAGACAATCTTGATAAATATTATGACGTTAATCTGAAAAAAGCTCGTCTTGAGCGTTTAGAGAAACATGCCAACTTCACTCCGGTTTTCATGGATATCACCGATCGTAAGGGTATGGCGAAGTTGTTTGCAAAAGAACGGCCTAAGAGGGTTGTGAACCTTGCTGCACAGGCCGGGGTGCGATATTCGATCGAGAATCCACTTGCTTATATTGATAGCAACCTGCTTGGTTTTGCCAATGTCCTTGAGGGGTGTCGGCACAATGATATTGAGCATTTGGTCTATGCCTCATCGAGTTCCGTCTATGGGGCCAATACCACAATGCCATTTTCAGTACATGATAATGTAGATCATCCTTTAAGTCTGTATGCCGCCACAAAGAAGGCAAATGAGCTTATGGCTCATACATATAGTAATCTTTACGATTTACCAACGACAGGGCTGCGTTTCTTTACCGTTTATGGGCCTTGGGGCAGGCCGGACATGGCGTTATTCAAATTTACAAAAAAGATATTGGCAGGAGAACCAATACAGGTGTTTAACTACGGCAAGCACCGGCGAGATTTTACCTACATTGATGACATCGTGGATGGCGTTATTCGTGTAATGGATAAGCCCGCGAGGCCAAATCCAGACTGGAGTGGTGAGAATCCTGATCCTGGAACCAGTATGGCGCCATGGCGTGTCTATAATATTGGCAATAATTCACCAGTAGACTTGATGGAATACATAGGTGCACTTGAGGAGGCCTTGGGAAAAGAGGCGGAGAAGGAGTATCTGCCTCTTCAGCCAGGCGATGTACCAGATACTTATGCAAATGTTGATGACTTGGTTGCTGACTTTAATTATAAGCCGGCTATGCCAGTAAAAGAAGGTGTCAAACGCTTTGTGCAATGGTATCGAGAATATTATTCAGTATGAATTAGTTTGGCATGTTGTTACTGGGTATGGGGAATGGAAAAATATTACATCAAAATCAAAATTACTCAATATGAAATGCTTTTTGTGTATAGAAAAAGCATCTTGCGTTGGAAGAAGTAATGAGGTGAGATTTTACCAACAATATTTTTCTCTATGGATGACATCGCTAACGTCATTGGAATGTCCAGGTAACGTGAGTGACTAAGAGGCAGTGCAAGCAATGCCGAGACAAGAGAAAATGTTATACAGACGGTATTCCGAAAGCACAATTTGAAAGAAAATAATATATCAGAGTTGATTGTATGTTATTCCGATACACCTCGGTTGTGACCTCATTGAAACAGAGATTATAAATATGTGCGGCATTGGCGGGTTTCAACTGTCCGGTTATTCAGGCTTCTCGGCAGAGAAATTATTGAGAGACTTGCAAACCGCACAACAACATCGCGGGCCAGATGGTCAGGGTATCTGGATTTGCGACAGAGCCAGAACAGGCCTTTGTCATTCACGACTTGCAATAGTTGATACTACATCCCTTGGCGCACAACCCATGTGCACATCGGATGGGCGATTTGCCATTACATTCAATGGGGAAATCTATAACTGGAAAGAAATCCGGAATAAGCTCGAATCGAATGGGATTGATTTTCGCAGCCATTCCGATACAGAAGTAATTCTGCAAGGTTATCGTCAATGGGGAACGGATGTTCTGAAAAAATTGCAAGGCATGTTCGCATTTGCAATCTGGGATCATCAAGAAAAGACTCTTTTCTGTGCACGGGATCGGATTGGGAAGAAACCATTCGTTTATGCGCAAACGTCCCAGGGATTTTTTTTCGCTTCTGAAATATCTGCACTGAAAAAGGTGGCAGACTGTGCGGGTATCGACATGTCTGTAGATGAATCCGCTCTCGCTGCCATGTTGCTGCATAACCTCCGACATGTCCCTGATCCGAATACGGTTTACCGGGGAATGAAACGGTTAAGGGCCGGGCACGCAATATTGGTTCACAATGGTCGTGTCAGTCGAAGTTGGCGTTACTGGCAACCAACGGCAATGTCTGGCCCCAGCACACCAGCAAAACTGCGAACGATACTGGAGGAAGCAGTCGCGCTTCGTATGAGAGCAGATGTTCCTGTTGGAGCATTACTCTCTGGTGGAGTTGATAGTTCAGCAATCGTTGCCATGATGCAGCGCAATACAGAACATCCCGTTCGCACCTATGCGCTGGGCTTAAACAAGGATGATGAAGATTTGGTGCGCGCGCGACTAATGGCTAAATATCTTGGTACCTGCCACAAGGAATACTACTTTGATGCAGCAGAACAATGGGGTGTCATGAATGCCTTGATCACAAGGCATGGAGAACCAATCATGCTTTTACCTCTTGTGCATACCTATACCCTATGCAGGGCTATCAGAGAAGATGGTATCAAGGTTGTATTGTCCGGTAATGGTGCTGATGAACTGTTCTATGGTTATACCGGACACACACGAACATTGCGTCTCTCCCGTTGGCTGGATCAGATTGCTCCCGTGCAATCCTTTCTCAAACCACTACGCAATACCGGTATTGGTTGGATATCTGCGCCACCGGGGGAGCGAAAGGCCGCGTTCTATGAGAGTATAACTCGGCGCACATGGAAAAAATGTCTTGATGATGATGCGGTTGTAAACCTGAAAAATGTGACTGCAGAGGAAATGCGATATTGGGGGAGGCTATGCCCATCAACCCACTATATCGATGAATCAAATTTTATTGGGCTGATGCTAGAGAATACGCATTCGGTTACAACAGCGGCTGATCTCCCTCCCATGGAAGCGTCGGTAGAAATGCGCGCGCCATTTCTGGATCAGGAAATCTTGAGCTTTGCCTTGGGGACTCCGGCACATCTCAAGATTCCGGATACACGTAATCCAAATTGGCTGAAGGCTATACTGCGCGAGGCAGTTCGCGATTTGCTGCCAGAAACACTGTTAAATGCGCCAAAGCGTGGCTTTGGGTATGGAATACAAGAGCGGGATGTGCTGTTAGATTCATGGAAAAAGAATGTAGATATGGTATTGAACGATTTTCCAGATATTGTGCCGTTCTCTCCCCAAAAAATTCGCAAACTATGGCAATTGGCCAATCAACGTCGAGCCGGGGACTGGGCGCTGATCGCAAGATTATTAGCAATTGGATTGTGGTATAGAGAGGCCTGGTAATGAAAGTAAACAGTCTAGTCAAGCTGGATGTGCCGTTGAAAAAGATACGGGATCCATTTTTGTTTATTGAAAAACAAGCAATGGGTAGGTATGTTCTGAATGTTGGTGCAGCTGGCGGAATTCAAACTTATTTACCCGCCAATGTGGATATCTGGTTGCATGAAAGGATTAGGCGTTGCGCAGCAGATTTGATTGGTATTGATATTGACCGACAGGCAATTAATCATGCTGAGAAATATGGTTACAAGATACTTAATGAAAACTGTGAGACTATGAAACTCAATAAAAAGTTCGATCTAATAGTTATGTCAGATGTGATAGAGCATGTTAATGCACCTGTTACAGCAATTAACAATCTTTTGTCACATCTAAATGATGATGGGCAGCTTATTTTGACAACTCCAAATGCCACAGCAGGAAATATTATGCTTAGAAGTGTGGTCAGAAAAGATTTTAATGTGCTTTATGATCATGTCACAACTTATTATCCTGAACATTTTCAGGCCATTTGTGACCGGCTAGGCTGCAATCTTTCTGGACTCTACATTTTTGATCATATTGATAGAAGAACTATGATGTTTAGAATCAAGTCTATTTTTTTTCAAGCAATGACTATAGTTTCAAAACGTCTTGCCAGTTCAATATTGGTAGTGATAAAAAAGTCGCATTAAGAATTGAAGTGAACGAGTGTTTATTCAGCGGTTTTGCAAATATGGAACATTGTAAATAGATCATATCAAAATCATTATTATTTCAGTTATATATGTCGCTTTTAGTATTTTGAGCTTGAGCAGCAATAATCTAGTAATTACAGGATCTGAACAACACCGCCTACTTAGAACGCTAATGTCAGTGAAAGCTCGTATAGCATTATTGAAAGCGGCGATGCCGGGCTATATTTCTGCTCTGTTCAGCGGTTATCTTCTAACTGGAAGTAATCTTCTTGTACAGTTTGCGCTGACTCCATTGTATCTCGAGTACTTGGGTAAACGCCAATTTGGAGTGCTCATGCTGTTGCTTAATACGCTGAATTTTGCTGGTCTGGGCATAACCTGGATGTCTGGTGGCATTGTGCGTATATACGGAGAAACTTGGGCAAAGAATGATCTTGCCGGTTTTAGAAATGCATTTTTAGTTGGAAAGTATGTTTTTACCTTGTATGCGCTCGTAGTCTCCAGTGTGTCGTTTTTTGTTTTGTGGTATCTGAATAAAATTGGCACAGATGAGGATATTGTCTTTGCCGGATTTCTGGCGGCTATATATTTTGTTGGTAATTATGAAAGCGCACCAGAGAGAACAGCTTTCGTTGGTACAAATAGGCAGGCGATAGGAAACTATATAGAATTCATCCGTTTATTGGTTTTTGCGGTGCTGACATATATTCTTCTACCTTTTTTTAAAAGTTTGTCTGCTGTGCTGGTGCCACTTTTGATTGGTGTTGTTGTGCAGAGATTGATAAGTGGAGTGTACTGGAAGCGAGAAGCAGGAGAAACCGGGTGGGGGTTCTTTAAAGCATCACTAAAACCATTATTGAAAAAATTGGCGGGTAGAAGAGGTGTCGGATATATTTCCTTTGGAGTAATGCTGCTTGTATTGCAGGCAGATACTCTCCTTATGGGAATGTTGGGTGGGCCTGAAGCTGCAGCCCAGTTCGTTCTACTGTGGAAGATCCCTGAAGCTCTTGGGTTATTGATATGGAAAATTCCATCAGCATTGGAACCCAGGATTATCGAATTGGATGCCAGAGGAGAAAAAGACGCAGTGAAATCCCTTTTTGTTATAGGACGAAGATGGTATGTCGTTCTGGTGTTTTTGGCGTCGATTACATATATTATTTTGGGAAAAACACTTGTTGAAATATGGGTGGGGGAGCATGCTCCACAGGAGCAATGGATGTACACCTTGGCTGGCGTGGCCATGTTCTTCAGCGCAATTGCACGTTGGCCTGTATCATTTGCCTATGCACTTGTTCGGTTGAAACCGTTGCTTGGTGTGGCAACAAGTGAGGTTGTTGGAAAATTGTTAGTAAGTATTTGGTTGTTTCCTTATTTGAATATAGCTTCACCTGTGGCGGCCACCATAATCATCCATGTGTTATATGCCGCTATCGCGTATCAAAAAATAGCTCTATCAGAAAGAAAACGGAGTTAGAACAGTATGAAAGTGCTTTCACTTCATTTAGGACATAATGCAACAGTGGCACTTGCAGAGGATGGGAAAATAGTGGGCGTATTAAGTCAGGAAAAATGTGACAATGTAAAGAATTCGGCAGAATTTCCGGCACAGGCCATAACTGCTTTACTACGTCAAGTAGATTGGAACAAAAGTGAAATCGACAAAATACTGATTGCAAGTAATGATGTCTATCC
>JALSYJ010000291.1 GCA_027071965.1 Robiginitomaculum sp.
TATTTTTTGCACGGGATCTGGTTTGATATTAGCAAAACAGGTAGCGGGACATGGGCAATATATACGATTTTTTCCAGGGCTTGACCTTGAATCATTTTGTTCGATCCATGGTGGTTGCACCGGCTTTTTTGATGGCGCCAACCATGTTTTCGCAGGTTTCTGATATTGCAAAAAGCCAGGTGCATGACACGCAATGGCAGGAGTTGGCCGCTTCATTCCTGCAATCACCGCAGACAATTACCCCAAAGATAAATGCAGCAAGACCTTTTACGATTTCGGAGGTTGAGACCTTCACCCGGTCTCATATTGAGCAGGCATTGCAGCAAAAGAAGGAGCTGGATTGCCTGACCACTGCCATATATTACGAAGCAAGATCCGAACCGGTTGCCGGGCAATTGGCGGTGGCCCAGGTGGTTCTGAATCGTACTAAAAGTTCCATATACCCTGCAACAGTGTGCGAGGTGGTATATCAAGGCTCAAACCGCACCACTGGCTGCCAGTTCTCTTTTACCTGTGATGGCTCCCTGCAAAAGCAGCCGCGCGATAAAATCTGGGCGCGCTCAAAGGCCAGTGCAATAAATTCATTTTTGGGCATGAGCGCCAATAGCACTATCAAACGCGCCACCCATTATCACACAATGGCGGTCAATCCCTTCTGGTCATCCAATTTGCTTCGTACGGCCAATGTGGGCAGCCATGTGTTTTATCGCTTCCCCAATACCCGGGAAAAAGCACTGCTTACCAAAGATATTTAACACCAGAATTCCCTGTAAAAAACTTTTTCCTGTTTTCCCCGGTGGATAATATCCAGGGCAGGGCAAGGGCATTCTAGGATTGTCCATTTGCTTACGAGCTATGCGAAGCGGCACCACCCTTTGTTTCGTTGGGTTTGAAAAGAAATATTTACCTGTCAAAGAGCGCATTTGTCGGTGCCTTGCCCCAACCCTTGAATTATAACAGGGTTTAAGGTTGCGGGTAGCTTTTGCACTTATCCCCGACCCTAAAGGGTCAGTTAGTATGACCAAGGGTCATTTAAGGGTAAGTTTATTACCATAAAGTGCTGTTTTGGTATGATTACAGGGTTTTTTAAGTATCACTCAAGGGACAGCAAAAAATTACGCTGACCCTGACAAGTGACCCTAAGAGTGAGCCTAAGAGTGACCGTCACTTACGTCCTACGACCCGGCGCTGGACGGGGTTTGGGCCCTACCACATGGATCATTACCCAAATCGCTCAAAGAGATAACCTTCCCCTCTTGCTAAAGGGGAGGGGGGGTCATAACCTTATATTTCAAGTGCCGGTTTTGCTGGCTTTTCTACCCGGCATATATTTGCCAAGCATTTTCTTAAAATAGTCAGAGCCAGCCTGATGCATGACACCAGCCTGAAAAACCTTGCCAGCGGCCAGTAAGATCAACGCCGTGGTTGCCAACATCACCAGCGCGGTGCCGATGATCTCTATCATTGGCGGATCCGTAGGCAGGCGCGCCATCATAATATAAGGGGTAAACAGAGGTATCCATGACAAGACGGCTAAAACCGGGCTTTCGGGATCCTGCATGGCAAACATCAGGGCAATAACCGGTATCATCAGCAGAAAAATCAGCGGAGTCATCAGGGTTTGCGCTTCCTGCAAGGTTTCGCATAAAGAGCCCAGTGCCAGAAATATGGAGCCAAACATCAAATAACCAAAGACGAAATATCCAAAGAACGGGATCAGTAATTTCAAATCCCCGGCACTGGCTATCAAAGAGGTGAATTTGTGGCCTTCGCTTACTTCAATTACCGACCCTGCCAGCATTGCTGAAACCCAACCAGCCAATGCCCAGCCAATGATCAGGGTGAAGCTGACCGCTGCAACACCAAACAGTTTTCCCATCAAGATTGCCCGCAGAGGTGCAGCACATAACAGGCTGTCCAGGATTTTATTGGATTTTTCCTCAATCACAGATGTCAGCAACATATTGGCCACTGAAAACACCACTGACCACAGCAAAAATCCGAACATTACCGCCATAATATATGGCAGCCGGTCTTTTGCAG
>JALSYJ010000292.1 GCA_027071965.1 Robiginitomaculum sp.
CTATTGTATGATCTACCCGCAACCACGCTTTGGCCTCAGTCAGATTTACCGGCTCTACAACCGGCTCCACAAGGATTTTGGTCGCCATTATCCGATCTCCAGTTCAAAATTCACAGCAATTGGAAAAGTGACCGGGCGCGGGTTTCCCACACGCCCGATCCCTATTCGCTTCAACTTCAGGGGCCTAGCTGATTGCGAATCTCAGAAGTTTGATGGCGTTAAAGTCCTGCACGCCGCCGCCTACACGTTTTGTGGTGTAGAACAGAATATATGGCTTGGATGAATATGGATCACGCACCACATTTATGCCCGTCCTGTCCACGATCAGATAACCGCGTCTAAAATCACCAAAAGCTATGGAAAAGGAGTTGCTGGCAATATCTGGCATGTCTTCAACCTCGGTAACAGGATAACCCAGCAAGGTTGATGGCTGACCGGCTCCGGCCCCGGGCTGCCAAATGTAATTCCCATCGGCATCCTTAAACTTGCGTACCGCCGAAACTGTACGCCGGTTCATTACAAAGCGGGCATTGGGCCGATAGGCGGAGGCCGGTGCATAAATCAGATCTAAAATAGCATCCATTGGATTACTGGCATCAAAAGCCCCATCGGTACCAGTTGCTATATAGCCCATCTGTCCCCATGCATGTACGTCCTGCGCCACATTGGTATAGGACAGGAAACCTCTTGGCTGCGAAATTCCATCTCCGGCAACAAAGGCTGTAGTTTCCTGAGTAGCCAGAACATCACGCACTTCTTCGGCCAGCCATTGATCCACATCCAAAATGGCATCATCAAGCAAGGTTTGTGTGGTAGCAGGCATCGCATAAATCTCAGCCATAGGAAATTCAATCAGGCCAAGTGTGGGCGAATTGGTTTCCGGACGGCTTGCGGTTTCACTAACCCAGCCGGAACTGGCACCGCCAAGACTTACTGGTTTACGCAAATTTCCAGATCGGGTTTGCTGCACACTGGCAATAGCGCGAATAGGTGAAGCTTCAGCCAGTAACCGGTCAATCTGCGCCTGGGTTTCAGCAGGCGCCACATAACCACCATCAGCATCAATTCCTGCAGATAATGCTTTTTGCTCCACCAGATGTGATGCATCACCACTGCGCATATAGCGATCCCATGCCGGGCTTGTTTTCATTTGAACCTGATCCTGATGTGAGCCGGAAATCGGCTGGGCATCGCGTTTGGCTAACCTGTCCAGGGCTGCCTTTTGCTCGGTCAGTGTAGTATCAATTCGCTTTAGCTTTTCCTCTGTCAGCACATCAGCACATTGTTTTTGTTCGATTTCCAAAAGGCGTTGATCATTGACTTCCTTAAAAGCATCAAAGGCACACAAAAACTCTTCCATGCCTGATTTGGCTGTAGTTTGCGCACGTGTCATTTTGGTTTCTTTCTTCACTTATTTTCTCCTGATTCATCCAGCCTGAATGTGTTGCAATGACCCATCCATGGCTGGAAGGTGGGCCTGAAGCACCCGCAAGCGGGCGCTGGGCAGCATGGGAAATGTAACGATTGACACCTCCCATAAATCTATCTTGCTTAATCGACGGCCACCGGCGATTGGTTCAGCGTTCTGAGTTCTAAAACCTATGGAAAGCCCATCAACAGAACCCCGCCTGACCAGCGCCATGGCCGTTCTCGACCGGGCGCCATCGGCAAAAATCCGTCCACGAACGAACAATCCCTTTTCTGTTTCAATGATCTTCTCCCACACCCCTATCGGCTCAGAAGCATCATGCTGAAACAACATGCTGACTTTTTGCGGGACACGCTGTGCCAGCGAGTGCTTAAATGCACCCGGCAGCACAATATCCCCTGCCAGATCTTGCTTATAAAAATGCGAAGCATAGCCCTCGATAAGGAGGGACTTTCTCATGTCACCCATATTGTTACATTCCAAAAATTTGTGATGGACTTCAGTCCTGATTATCGAGTCTGCTCTCGATACGAGCCAAGGACTGCCGGGTTTGCACCATATGAGCCTCTAAAGAGGCCAGTCGCTCTGCTATGCTTTGCCCGGCATCCGCCCGCTGCTCTAACTGGCGTATTCGCTCGGCGGCACGCCCGGCCCACAACAAAGCTGTGGCACCTTGCAAGACAAGTGTCAGAACCATCGCAATGCCGATCTGGCGACTTAAATGCCAGCGGCCGGCATCTGTTTTTGCGGTATTCATTGATTGCACTTCTTGCTATTTGCAGAACCGATATCAAGAAATTGACGCTTTTCTTCATCGCTTAAGAAATCAGCTTCTGAAACACGCCTCCACAAACCAGACTGATCCTCCTGTAAAGCGGGAACCCGATCTGCACAAACAGACAAGACAAGCTGATCACCAAACCAGCCACGCAGCCAATTCTCCAGCCCGGAAGTGGTTTTTTGAACCAAAGGCAGAATTGTCTGTCGCCAAAAGGCCCGGTTTGCCTCTTGATAATTTGCAAAAGTATTGTCACCTGGAATACCCAGCAACATAGGCGGCACGCCGAATGCCAACGCAATTTCCCGTGCTGCAGCATGCTGGCCATTTTGAAAATCCATGTCCGTAGGGCTAAGGGCCATTGGCTTCCAGTCCAGTCCACCTTCAAGCAGAATTGGCCTTCCCGCATGGTCTTTGCCCTGATGGGATTGCTCTAATTCAGACTTCAGGCGTTGAAATTGCTCTTCACTCAAGCGATCTGCATTTTGGCTGTGAAATACCAAAGCCCCGGAAGGCCGCGCGGCATTATCTAACATGGATTTATTCCACGCCCCTCCTGCATTATGAATATCAATGACCCTGGCAGCGGCCTCAACAGGGCTCATTCCATAATGGTCATTATCAGGGTGAAATAATTTAAGGTGCAGAACCGGGTGACGGCCTTGCACAAAATCCTTAAACAAACGGACTTTTCTTGGCCCCACCTTATATTCCCACCCGGAAGGGCGCCCGGATTTATCAATGATTACCTTTACCCTGTCTGGACGCAAGACGTGCATCTGATAGCTACCGGTTTCAAGCTCGACCAATTCCATATAGCCATTGCCAGAAAGTAACAGATACCCATAAATATCCTCAAAAAAGCCGGCACTGGTTTGTTCAAGATTAGGTGCACCGAGCAAGTTGGTAACCAGCTCATTTTCACAAGTCACCGGCACTGAGGCTGCCGCCTCTGCGATCATGCGCACACATCTGTACACAATGGTGTTTTGCATAAAACCTTCACGGATCAGGTTGCGATAATTCCTTGGTGTCCAGATCACGCTGCCACCGGAATGCATAGCAATCAGGTGCCTGACACTTCTGGTTTTGCTTTCTGGTGCCGCAGATGATTTATTTTTGGCAAATCCAAACATTTATTTTTCCTGTCCTGTTAAAGCACCCGCATTCGCGGCGATCCGTTTTGATTGAGCAATAAAGACCAGACCGCCCATACCAGTGCATCCATACGATCGGGCGATTTGGTGTTTCCTTCAGTTCCAAACCAGCACATTTCATCTTCCAGCTCAGGAAATGAGTCGGCATGTGCGACCATCCCCCGACTGTAAAGCGCAGCCACAGGCTCGGCCCTTATCCGTTTGCCACGGCGCGCATGTACTAAAGTTACCGGCAGGGTTTTGTCCGCCAGTTGTAAAATGGTTCTAACCATCTCACCGCCTTGATTGGCCTCTGCCACTACACTGTCAGCTTCAAAGTCGTGCCAGGCCGCGCAGACCGCTTTGGCCCAGCCTGTTGGCATTAATCCCTGCACTGTTCTGTCCGCCAGCACCCAAACTTTTGACATGGTTCCTGCCTTTACAAGACCGGCCACGATTATCCCGCATGCAGCAGATTCTTTTCCTGCACCTGCCGGAGGGTCAACAGCCACCACTATGCGTTCAAAATCTGCAGGTGGCGGCTCAATTGCCCGCTCTATTTGCCTGCGGCTCCATAATCCACCTGGCGGATCTTCGATCAATTCCCCGTCTAACTCCTGCCGACCAAGGGCTGTATTTGCATAAAGGGCATGCATTTGATCCAAAAACGCTGCCGACAAATGTGGATTATCACTGGTTCTGGCATGACTCATTACCAGCCCCGGCTCCGCCAGCAAATTCTTTAGTGCCGACAATGGTTTTGGCGTTGTTGTCACCACTAATTTTGGGTTTTGCCCCAAGCGCAATCCCATTCTTAGCATTGCCAGACAGTGAGAAGGATCCTTCCATGCGCAAAACTCATCTGCCCATGCCGCATCAAATTGTGGCCCGCGCAAGCCATCTGCATCTTCTGCTGAAAAGGCTTGTGCCACGGTTCCGTTTTTCCATTTCAACTGTCGGCGCGATGACGAATATTTTGGCCGGTTGCCCAAATCACTAATAGCTTTTAATCCGGAGTTTCCCTCAATCATTACCTCTCGCACATCATGAATAGTGGCTCCCACCAAGGCGATGCGTAGCGGTCTTTGACACTTCATCTGCGCTAAAGCACGAACCCATTCAGCCCCGGCTCTGGTCTTTCCTGAACCCCGGCCACCAAGCAGTACCCAGCTTGACCATTGACATTTCGGCGGCAATTGGTCCTCACGAGCCCAAAACTCCCAATACCGCAATAATTTTCCGGCATTTCCCCGGCTTAAATTTTTAATCGCCCATCGCACACGCTCTGGTTCAAAAGACATCAAATCAACGGCACGCAAGGGGCCTGAAAGCTGGGGCAAGAGTGGATTTCCTCATTGGCAGCCCCATGCCGGTTCTTGATAGAATATAAATCCGCCAAAGCTGCGGCGGTTCTGATCGCTTTTTTGGATCGTGAACAAATATAGCCGATCCCTGCGCCCATAGGATAGCTATCTGCAATCAGCGTATAATATGTTGTTATTACTGCTATTTATTGTCATATAATCAGGAAAAGGTTTGCATCTATCCCCTACGGCGCTCTCCGGGCCAGCTTACAAGATGATCTTCTAAGTCCTCTGTGGCAATTTCGGTTTCGCAAACAGAGCGATCCTGTACTGAAAACCCTGCCTCATGAACGCTATTGCCACTGCCACTGATCAGATGGTGCCAATCGGGCAAGTCCATGCCATTTGCCACCAGCCGGTAAGCGCAGGTTTCAGGCATCCAATGCAGCTTTTTGACGTTTTCGGCAGTAAGGGTCACACAATCTGGAACATTGGCGCTACGATTATTATAATCGGAACATCGACAGGCGTGACGATCAAATAACTTACATGCCACATTGGTTGTGTGTATCTCGTTAGTTTCCTCATCCTGCAGCCGGATCATACAGCACTTGCCGCAACCATCACAAAGCGACTCCCATTGCGCCTGTGTCCAGCTTGCCATTGGTTGTTTTTTCCAAAATCTGTTCATGAAAAAGGCTTTTACGACCACAATTTAATCTTTACCAGACTTTTATTTGCATAAAATTCAAGTTACCAAAATCCATGAAATCATTTCGAGCTGACATCTTGCATGCCGAGGGCTTGCGCAAAACCAGACGGCGGAACCGATTGCTCTTCATTGGGTTTGTCATTGGCTTTATAGTGATCTTGAGCGGCTTTGGCTTCGAGCGATATTTATTCAAAGACTCCCCTGATCTGCCTGAAAACCTGGACGTATTGTGGTCTATTGGCAGGCAGCCATCTTATGCACTTCTGGATATGAATGGTAAAGTTATGGCCCGGCGCGGCCCGCGCTATGGCCAGACCATGAGCGTAGAAGAAATGCCAAAAATGCTGGTGCAGGCATTTATTGCCATTGAAGACCAGCGCTTTTACGAACATGACGGCATTGATGAAAAAGGCATTCTTAGAGCAGTATTAAATAATTGGCGAACCGGGAAAACCCTGCAGGGCGGATCCACCATCACCCAGCAATTAGTAAAGCTGTTACTTCTTAGCCCCGATCAAACCCTGCGGCGAAAAGCGCAGGAAATGCGGCTGGCACATGCACTGGAAAAAAGGCTGGATAAAAACCAGATACTTAGCCTGTACCTGAACCGTATTTATCTTGGTAATAGGGCTTATGGTGTTGTTGCTGCTGCTGAGCGATATTTTGGCAAACAGGTTACAGAATTAAACCTGTCAGAAATTGCAATACTGGCCGCATTGCCCAAAGCTCCTTCAAAATTTGCACCCCATAAAAACCTTACAGCAGCACAGGCACGCGCCAAACTGGTTCTGCAAGCCATGGTAAAAACCGGCGCCATATCAGAACAACAAAAACTGGCAGCCATTAACTCTCCGGCTACAGTTATCCGCAGAGCCAAAGAGCAAGACCATGGCTATATCTTTGATATGGCGATTAAGCAGGCCCATAAATTGACCGGTGGACAGGTTCCTGATCTGGTGATTCAAACCACAATTGATCCGCATTTACAAACCATTGCTAAAAACAGCCTTCACTCCTTGATAGCTAATAACTCTGCCAGCAAAAACGTAAATGAAGGCGCCTTACTCAGTATTGACACAAAAGGCGCAGTTCGCGCACTGGTTGGCGGTCTTTCTTATGAAAACAGTAATTTTAATCGGGTTGTTTCGGCGCGCAGGCAGCCGGGATCATCATTCAAGGCATTTGTCTATGCCGCCGCACTGGAAGCGGGATTGCAGCCAAACAGTATCAGGCGAGATGAACCTGTTGAGATCGCGGGATGGTCTCCAGAAAACTATAGTGGTGATTATCGTGGACGGGTCACAATCCACGAGGCCTTTCGCAGATCCATAAACACAATAGCAGCCCAGATAACAGAAGATATAGGCGCAACCAAAGTAGTTGAGCTTGCCAAGCGCTTTGGTTTCAGTGAAGACTTGCAACCACTGCCATCCATTGCCCTGGGCGCGCAGGAGGTTACTCTTTGGGAGCTTACTCAGGCTTTTGGCGTATTTGCAAATGATGGGAAATTGTATCGAAACTATCTGGTGACCAGAGTTTCAACCTCGAGCGGAAAGGTATTATTCCAACGCCCTGACATTGAGCCGTCTTACATCTTTAAGCAGGACCTGGCCCAAAAAATGAGCACGATGATGCAAGAAGTCACCCTTTTGGGCACGGGCCAACATGCCCGCCTTGGACAACGGGCCATCGCAGGAAAAACCGGAACCTCCCAACAATGGCGTGATGCATGGTTCATTGGGTTCTCTGCGCAATTTATTACTGGTGTCTGGGTCGGAAATGATGACAATACCTCAATGAAAAAAGTTACCGGCGGAACTATTCCTGCACAAATCTGGCAAAGTTATATGGCTGATGCCCATGCTGGAATTGCTCCAAAGCCACTAACCGCGCCAGAGCCGCAAATGCTCTCCGCAACAGACGAAGGATTGGCTGCATTTTACACTGAATTGTCGGAAAGTTTTCGCCAACAGGCTATTGGTGCGCCAATTCCTTAAAAACATCATTATTGTTGAATGTTTTTTAAGAGCTGAATGTCATCCTTGTCTATAATTTACGGAGGGTTATGTGGCTAGGTTTCAGTTTATTTTGTATTTGCTTGCAAGCAGCTTCTTATTGAGCAGCCCTGCATTTTCGCAATTGATGGAAACAAATACTGAACGTGCTGGAGCCACCTATGCTAAAAGCGCTGCCGGAGCAGCCGGCCCACGGCAATGCTGGAGTGCTTGTGCCAGTGATAACAGGTGCAAAGCCTGGACATGGGAGCGTCCGGGAATAAAAGAGCCAAGCGGGGTCTGTTCCTTAAAATCATCTGTTATGCCCGCACAAACCAGCCCGTGCTGCATATCTGGAATTGCACAAAAACTGGAACAGCAGATTGAATTGGGACTAGGCGGCCAACCCCGAAATACATCATATGGATATGGCAATAATTCGCGCTCACCATTTGCGCGTCCAGCAAATCGCAGATTTGATGAATAGAGGTTATTGATGACTCCACCGACATCATTGAACAAGCTGGCGGAACTGGCCACCGAAACCTCGTCACAGCGCAGGCGCGAATTATTGCGTGAGCTTACAGATCTGTACTTTGCCAACCACAACACTTCTTCAGAGATTGAGAACGAGCATTTTGAGGAAATATTTTGCCGGGT
>JALSYJ010000293.1 GCA_027071965.1 Robiginitomaculum sp.
ATCGCAAGGCACAAAGCTGCAAAGCCGCCAGTTGAGTGGCCAACAATTACCACATCGCGCCCCTTTAGTACCTTATCCAGTACTGCACCATACAAATTATTAAAAAGCTCAGGGGTTACATCACTGGCGCTAAAGCCTTCCGGGCCTTTTGATGGGGCATGGATCGGCAAAGCCAACGATATCCACGGAGCACTACGGGAAAAGCTTAGAGGCATTAACGGCTCCCAAAAGGCCGGTGTCACCGCAATCCCATGAATAAATACCCATACCGTCCCCTGCCGGGATTTTAAGTCCTGCGGGTGCTCAAATGCCAGTTCATGCCCGTCAACATGCAGACTTGATCTGGTTATTGCATTTTGTGAGTTATTGCTCATAATTCATAAAGTAACCAGGTACTTTACATATGTCCATTCGCATTAGAGAATTTATACGCAACATAAATGAAAACCATTAAAAAACCATTATTATCAGTACGTAAGCTTCCAAAACAGCAACGATCAAAAAAGCTGGTGGAAGCCATATTGCAAGCATCTGCTCACATTCTTGAGCAGGGAGTTGAGCCCTTTACCACCAACCATATTGCCAGAAAGGCCGGGGTCAGCATTGGTTCCTTATATCAGTATTTTCCTAATGCAGATGCAATTATGGCTGCTTTGATCGAGACCCATGTGGAAGAGGAAATTAGCTCGGCACAGCGTGTTTTAAGCGCACGTCCGCAATCTGCGTGGCAGGCATTACAGCAACTGATTTTGGCATTTGTTGAAGCCCACGCCAAAGCACCAAGGTTAACAGCGCAACTTCATACACTTGCTCCATTGTTTGGCCTGCAAGGCTATCTGGCGCACTCCAGAAATCTACAAGCTGCACAAATAGCGGAGGCGTTAAACCTGCCAGAATCTGAGGTTCAGATAGCGGTCATTGCCATTGAAGGGGTTGTGCTTGCCATGTTGACACAAAACCCAAAATGCTTGCGGGATGATGAATTTATCCACAGGCTTTTTGCAATTGCACAAACCCTGTTACAGCCAAAGGTCTGATTTACCGCAATAAATCATTAATAGCGGTTTTAGCGCGGGTTTGTGCATCCACTGTTTTTACAATTATAGCGCAGGCCAAAGAAGGCCCGCCTTTTGGATCAGGAAGTGTTCCTGGCACCACAACCGAATATGGCGGAACCTCACCATAAAGAATTTCGCCGGTTTCCCGATTTACGATCTTAGTGCTTTTAGTGATAAAAACCCCCATTGCCAGTACTGATCCCTCACCTATTTTTACCCCTTCCACCACTTCTGAACGGGCACCGATAAAGCAATTATCCTCAATAATCACCGGGTCAGCCTGCAAAGGCTCAAGAACTCCGCCAATGCCAGCTCCTGCAGAGATATGACAGTTTGCGCCAACTTGCGCACAAGAGCCAACCGATGCCCAGGTATCGACCATAGTACCCTCACCCACATAAGCCCCCACATTGACAAAAGAGGGCATCAACACAACGCCAGGCCCTATATAGGCTCCCCACCTTACATTGGCTGGAGGAACCATGCGAAACCCGGCTCTGGCAAAGTCATCGGCACCCCACCCTTCGGTTTTACGGGGCATTTTATCAAAATTATTACCCAGATCTCCGCGCTCTACCACTTGCGAAGAAAACAGCCGAAAACTAAGCAAAACCGCCTGCTTCAGCCAAGTATTAACCTGCCATGATCCTTGCGCTGGTGAGGCAATTCTAACGGAGCCCTCATCAAGGGCGGCAAAGGCAAAATCAACGGCAGCACGAACCTCATTTTCGGGTAAGTCCTTGCCGGAAAAGGCAGCTTCGATAATGGTTTGGGCGGTTTGCAGGTTCATTTTAAGGCCTCATTACTGGAAATACTTGATAGAAATTGGACTAGATTACTGGTGGAAAAATCTACATGTTCATAGCTATCGCCAACAGATGCCGGACGCGCCCCTTCCGGCTCATGACCCCAGTCTTTTTGCGAACAAACCAGAACCGTAAAAAACCCCATCTGCTTGGCCGGCTCCAGATTG
>JALSYJ010000294.1 GCA_027071965.1 Robiginitomaculum sp.
TAGCGCACAAAAACTCCTCAAGTAGCCGCTAGGCGGTAGCGCACAAAGACTCCTCAAGTAGCGAAGCGGTAGGACATATACCCGTCCTCAAGTAGCCGCTAGGCGATAGGACATTAAAGACTCCCTCAAGTAGCCGCTAGGCGATAGGACATTAAAGAGTCCTCAAGTAGCCGCTAGGCGATAGGACATTAAAGAGTCCTCAAGTAGCCGATAGGCGGTAGGACATTAAAAGAGCTTCCCACTTTTGCTAAAAATGCAAATCCTTGTTCATCGCATTTTTGAACCGCAAAACCCGTCCTCAAGTAGCCGATAGGCGGTAGGACATTAAAAGAGCTTCCCACTTTTACTAAAAATGCTCTAGTCCATGCTTGGAAATGTAAACTGCGCGCCGGAGCGGATACCGGTCGGCCAGCGCGCGGTTACGGTTTTCAGGCGCGTATAAAAATGCACCGCTTCCGGCCCGTAAATGCCGTGCGCACCAAAGCTGGAGCGTTTCCAGCCGCCAAAGCTGTGGGTGGCCACCGGTACCGGGATCGGCACATTTATCCCGACCATGCCGACCTTGATACGCTTGGCAAAGTCGCGGGCCGCATCACCATCACGGGTAAAAATAGCGGTGCCATTACCGTATTCGTGGGTGTTGATTAGCTTGACCGCCTCGGCATAATCCCTGGCCCGCAATACGCTTAATACCGGCCCGAAAATTTCGGTTTTATAGACACTCATATCGGGTGTGACCTGATCCAGTAATGTACCACCCAGCCAAAAACCGTCCTCATAGCCTTGCAACTTCAAGCCCCGGCCATCAACCACCACCTTTGCGCCTTCTTTCTCGCCAGCATCAATACAGGCCGATATTCTATCTTTTGCTTCGGCAATAATAATCGGCCCCATCTCGGCAGAGGTGTCAGTGCTTGGGCCAATTTTAAGCGCTGCCACTTGTGGGGCCAGTTTTTCCACCAACTTGTCGGCGGTTTCTTCGCCGATCGGCACCGCCACTGATATTGCCATACAGCGTTCGCCAGCCGAGCCAAAACCAGCCCCCATCAATGCGTCGGCTGCTTGGTTCAAGTCAGCATCAGGCATGATAATCATATGGTTCTTGGCACCGCCCAAGGCCTGCACCCGCTTTCCCGAAGCACAGCCGCGAGTATAGACATATTCAGCTATTGGGGTGGAGCCAACAAAGCTAACCGCCTGTATTTCCTGATGATCCAGCACCGCATCAACTGCGGATTTACCGCCATGAACCACGTTTAGCACCCCGTCCGGCAAGCCAGCCTCTTTGAATAAATCAATGATCAAATTGGCACTGGACGGGTCGCGCTCGGAGGGTTTTAAGACAAATGTATTACCACATGCCAAAGCCATTGGGATCATCCACAACGGCACCATTGACGGAAAATTAAACGGGGTAATTCCAGCGACCACGCCTAAGGGCTGACGCTCGGCAAAACTGTCAATACCGGGACCAACATCACGGGAGAAATCGCCTTGTAGATGTGCGGCAATCCCGGATGCATATTCCACAACTTCAAGAGCGCGTGTGACCTCGCCCAACGCATCATCATGAGTTTTTCCATGTTCAAGCGAAATAGTTTTGGCAATTTCATCACGGCGGCGGTTCATTACTTCGCGCAGAGCAAACATCACGCGAGCGCGCTTGGCCGGGGGAGTATCAGCCCAGCTTTCAAAGGCTTGTTTTGCAGCTTGCACCGCCGCGTCAATTTCCGCAGCCGCGCCCAGCACCACTTCTGCAATTTGCTCGCCAGTGGCAGGGTTAAAAACCGGCTGGCTGCGCCCTGTGCTTCCGATGGTCTCCTGGCCGCCAATAATGTGTTTGATGGTTTTCAAAATAATTTCCTAATCAATGGTTTGCAAGACATCGCGCATGGTTTGGAATATGAAGTCAATTTCAGATTTTTTGATAATAAGCGGCGGTGAGAATGCGATAATATCGCCGGTGGTGCGTATCAGCAGTCCCTTATCATAAGCCTTTAGAAACGCTTGCGTGGCTCGTTTGGTTACTTGGCCGGGAATGGACTGTAGCTCCACCGCGCCAATAAAGCCCATATTGCGGACATCAATAACATGGGGTAACCCGGCCAGCGAATGCACAGCTTCCTGCCAATAATCCCAAAGCTCAGCTCCACGGGTGAATAAGCCATCTTCCTCATAGGTATCCAACGTGGCTAATGCGGCGGCACAGGCTATTGGATTGGCCGAATAAGTATAGCCGTGAAACAGCTCGATTAACTCCTCCGGCCCCTGCATAAAAGCATCATATACCTGGTTGGAGACGAAAACCGCACCCATCGGGATCACCCCATTGGCAATAGCTTTGGCAGTACAGGTAATATCCGGCTCAATTCCAAAATAATTAGCGGCAAATGGCGTACCCATACGGCCAAAACCGGTAATTACCTCATCCCATATCAGCAAAATACCATGCTTTTTGGTAATTTCACGAAGCCGCTCCAAATAGCCTTTTGGTGGCATGATAACACCTGCGGAACCAGCAATCGGTTCGACAATTACCGCAGCAATTGTTGATGGGTCATGCAATTCGCAAAGCCGCTCCAGATCATCGGCCAGATATGCGCCGTGTTCAGGTTGCCCCTTGGTAAACAGGTTTTCCTCTAGCCCATGAGTGTGACGTAAATGATCAACACCAGAGACCAAAGTACCAAACATTTTGCGGTTTGCAGGCATGCCGCCAACGGAGGTTCCGCCAAAATTGACCCCGTGATAGCCCTTTTCGCGACCAATTAGCCTTGTACGATGACCTTCGCCACGCGCACGGTGATAAGCTATGGCAATTTTAAGAGCGGTTTCAACGCTTTCCGAGCCGGAATTGGTGAAGAACACATGATCCAGCTCGCCGGGCATGATGGACTTTAGCCGATTGGCCAGCTCAAACGCCTTGGGGTGGCCCATTTGAAAGCCGGGACAATAGTCCATTTCCTCCACTTGATCCTGAATGGCTTTGACAATGCGCGGGCGTTTGTGGCCCGCATTACAGCACCAAAGACCAGATATGCCGTCCATTACCGTACGCCCATCATGAGTGGTGTAATACATGCCTTCGGCGGCAACGAATAATCTCGGGCTTTTCTTAAACGCCCGGTTTGGGGTAAAACCCATCCAATAGGCGTCCAGATCATTTGGAACAGGTGCGCTCATTGCTTCACTCCGCTGATTTCATGGTGTTTTTCGGATGATCCGGCCAGGTGACATAAGGCAGAGCATTATCCACCGGCTCCATAGTGATACACTCAGGCACTGGACAGACCATTTGGCACAGATTACAGCCAACACATTCATCATCAATCACGCTAAATTTGCGACTGCCATCGGCCTGTATTTGCATTAAAATCGCCTGATGCGAGGTGTCCTCACAGGCGATATGACAGCGGCCACACTCAATACAGGTTTGGGTGTCAATTTTGGCCTTTAGATCATAATTCATGTTCAGATCGTTCCAGTTGACAGTATTTGGCACTGCCATTCCTCGAAAATCTGAAATATTACGATAGCCTTTTTCGTCCATAAAATCCGACAGGCCATCGTTTAAGTCCTCAATGATCCGAAAGCCGTATAACATCGCCGCAGTGCAGACCTGTAATGCATTGGCGCCAAGCGCAATGAATTCCGCAGCATCACGCCAAGTGGTAATACCGCCAATCGCCGATATATCCAAATCTTTGGTTGCGACATTGCGGGCAATTTCTGCAACCATGTGCAAGGCAATCGGCTTTACTGCAGCACCGCAATAACCGCCATGGGTTCCCTTGCCGTCCAGCACTGGCTTTGGTGCCATTTGATCAAGATCAACGCCAATTACCGAGTTTACCGTATTGATCAATGCCACCGCATCGGCCCCGCCCGCAAGCGCTGCTTCGGCTGGCAGCAAAATATCGGTAGTATTGGGTGTTAGCTTGGTAAATACTGGAATATCCACCGCTTCGCGCACCCATCTGGTGGTGTTTTGCACCAGTTCCGGAACCTGTCCAATAGCCGAGCCCATGCCGCGCTCGCACATTCCATGGGGACAGCCCAAGTTCAGCTCAATACCATGCACCCCGGAATTGGCAATTTTGATCGCCAGTTCTTTCCACAATTCTTCTTCGACAGGAGCCATCATCGAGCCGATTATTACCCGATCCGGATAGTTTGTGCGCACCCGCTCAATTTCACGAAGATTAACCTCTAATGGCCGATCCGAGATCAGCTCGATATTGTTCATGCCCAAAATGCCGCGTGCCGTGTCTTTGTGAACGCCGTATCTGGAGGTTACATTGACCACTGGCGGATCCTCGCCCAAGGTTTTCCAAACCACACCGCCCCAGCCAGCAGCAAATGCCCGCTCCACATTATATTGCTTGTCCGTAGGTGGGGCCGAGGCCAACCAAAACGGGTTAATGGTTTCAATTCCAGCAATAGTACAGCCCAGATCAGCCATTTGCGCCTCCCAGATAATTATGGATGCCTTTAGCTGCGATTTTGCCATCTTGCACCGCCTGCACAGTCAAGTCCTCACCAGAGGCAATACAGTCACCGCCAGCAAACACACCACAAATGTTAGTCTGGCCGTCATCATCAACCTTGATTTTTCCATACTGTGTTTCCAGATCGCCCAATATCTGGTTTTCAAGGCTTTGCCCGATTGCTACCAATACCTGATCAGCAGGCAGGACAAATTCATCTCCGGTGGCAAGTAATTTGCCGCTTTCTAATTTGGTTCGCTCAAAAACCATTGATTGCACCTTGTTTTTACCTTGTATTTTCAAAGGCCTTGCCCATTCACACAAGATCACACCATTGGTTTTTGCCAAATCCTGCTCCCAGGCAGTTGCTCCCATTTGGGCCAAGCCGCGCCGGTAAACCATTGTCACAGAATTTGCGCCCAGACGTTTGGCCTGAATGGCTGCATCTATTGCAGTATTGCCGCCGCCGATCACGATTACCTGCTGGCCAGTTTTTAGCGCTGATTTGTCCTTGGCCTGACGTAAATCAGCAATGAATTGCAAGGCATCTTGCACGCCATTCAGGTTTTCGCCAGCAAGTCCTAATAAGTTGGCATTACCCAAGCCAATACCGATGAACACTGCGTCGAATTCTTCTTGTAACTGTTCAAGAAAAATATCACGGCCAAAAGCTTGATTGTATTCTATGCAAATCCCGCCAATTCCTAAAATGAACCCTACTTCACGAGCGGCAAAATCATTGACCATCTTGTAAGCTGCAAGCCCGTATTCGTTCAATCCTCCGGGCTTTTCACGTGCCTCGAACACCTGCACATCATGGCCCAAAACCGCCAGAGCATGCGCACAGGACAGACCCGCAGGCCCGGCACCGATAATGGCGATTGTCTTGCCGGTTTCAGGTTTGCGCGCAAAGAGGTGAGATGATGCCGCCGCAATCACCGGATCAACCGCATGACGTTGCAGGGCACTGATGTTTATGGGGTGATCTTCGCCTTTGGCAAGTACGCATTTCTGTTCGCACAGAATCTCGGTGGGACAGGCTCGGGCACAGGTTCCGCCCATAATATTGGCACTTAAAATAGTTCTGGCGGCACCGGCATCATTACCCGTGGCAATTTGGCGAATAAATTTGGGAATATCAATTGCGGTAGGACAGGCAATTACACAAGGAGCATCATAACAAAACAGGCAGCGGCTGGCTTCCATCCCGGCTTGCTGCGCATTTAGCGGTGGATGCAAATCATCAAAATTGCGGGTAATTTGCTGCGCTGACAACCTGCTGTCTTTGGCGCTATCTATTGGTTGCTCGTCCATTTATCGCCCGTTCTTGTTTTTGTTTTGCCTATCTTTTAGCAAATATCAAACCCGATCAAGTTTTAACTAACTCTAGAATAAGGCGTTAAATTATCACAAAACAATCATTTATGAAAATTACCGCCTGCTTTGACGTTCTTTGCAGGCGTATAAACTTAAAAAATTGAGCCAAGTAACTATTATGTGGGAACAGCGCTCTTCTCAAATACCAAATAAAACCCATCACTTTATAGAAAAGCATGAAAGTGTTATATTACCTGCATTCTACTAGAATCAGGGGCGGACGTTAAATTTCACCACGGGGGAATATCATGAAAAAATACATTGCAGAATTGATTGGCACAGCGACTTTGGTGCTATTTGGTTGCGGCGCGGCAGTATTGGCCGGATCAGAGATTGGCCAGGCAGGAATTGCTGCTGCCTTTGGTTTGGCAATTGTGGCCATGGCCTATGGAATTGGGCCGATATCTGGCTGTCACGTTAATCCTGCGGTTTCATTTGGCGCATTTGTTTCCGGGCGCATGGAGGCACCGGAAATGCTAAAGTACTGGATAGCGCAATTTGTTGGCGCAGCAATTGGTGCGGCATTGGTTTATCTGATTGCCTCGGGCAAAGCTGGTTATGATCTGGCGCAAAATGGTCTTGGACAAAATGGCTGGGGCGAGGGCTATTTAGGCGAATACTCCTTGCAATCTGCTCTGATTTTTGAGGTGGTGGCGACATTCTTGTTTGTATTGGTAATCTTGGGCGCGACCAGTGATAAGGCACCGGCGGCAATGGCCGGTCTGTCTATTGGCTTGACTTTATGGGTGATACATCTGGTTGGCATTCAAGTAACCGGAGTATCAGTTAACCCGGCGCGTAGTTTTGGCCCGGCCTTGTTTACCGGCTTTGAGCAATTATGGCTGTTTTTGGTGGCTCCACTAATTGGCGCAGCTTTGGCCGGTTTATTGTTCAAGTGGAACATACTGGAAGACAAAGAATAAGCTTACCCTTCACCCGGCCCTATTTCCATCTAAGAGGAAGAGGGCCGGCCAGCAGTTAGGGGCAAGTCCGCCCCATCACCCCAGCAGGTTAATCCGCCCGGTTTAACCTGACCTATGGCTTTTTTTGCGTTCAAAAGTAACGCAAAGCCGGTAATGTCAGGCTCAAGTTCGGACATGGTACGACTTGCAAGCATTGTTGCCTGTCGCGGCGGACAATATCTCATAAACAACCCTAAAAACAAGCAGATAAAACTCATTGACTGCCAGACTCAACCTCCTGTTTGAGCCCATTTGAGCATGAACTTGAAACCAGTTCAGGTGAGGAAGACTTTACCAAAACGCACATATTCTAACTTTTTTGTTGACATGGGAAATTTTCCCATTTATTAAAAACCCATGCCAGCAAACCTGCAGGCTGCCCACAAGGAGAACTATGATGAAAACCCGATCTATCACCAAACTTGCATTACTGGCCTTTGCCGGTACCAGCCTGCTTGCAACTGGCGTGGTTGCAGATATTCCAAACCCGGGTGACGTTACGGTCACCCGCGATAATTATCAGCGGATTATCGGTGCGCTCAGCAGTGCCGGGCTTTCAGACTCTGAAATCAGGCGCTGGATGAATGCTGCTAAAAACAATCCTGATAAACATGGAACCATACCTGATCCCACCAAAATCCATGTAACCCGCGAGAACTATAAACGCATAGTAAATGCGCTTAGTAATCTGGGGCTTAACCGCCGCGAGATAAGACGCTGGATGAATGCCAGCAGACAGGCTCACGAAGGACAGCCGCATCATAGACGTGAAGCGGGTATGTCGGAAAACCCGGAGACTATGCCCCGGGCAGATAATCCGCAAACCAGTCGCGAAAATCAGGCCCGTGTTCAACGGGTTGGCAACAGGGTGCAACCTGTAGTCAGAGGCAACCGCCCTGAAGCCGGGACACGTCCTGCCAGAGTACAGCGCCCGGCACGAATACAACGGCCTGTGCAGATTACCAGACCACCACAACGTCCCAGCCGTCCCGCTCGTCCCGGGGGCTGACAATAACACAATTGGCGGGCATCATTGATGCCCGTCACCATACATTAAACTGGGGAACAATTATGAGAAACCAAACACTGTTATTT
>JALSYJ010000295.1 GCA_027071965.1 Robiginitomaculum sp.
TAATGGCGACCAAAATCCTTGTGGAGCCGGTTGTAGAGCCGGTAAATCTGACTGAGGCCAAAGCGTGGTTGCGGGTAGATCATACAATAGAGGACGACCTTATAAATGCTTTAATTCGTACAACTCGCACGCATATTGAGGCGATTGCAGGTTTGGCTATGATCACGCAAACCATACAGCAGACAGGCATTGGCAATAGTCAAACCGGCATTGTTGAATTTGCTGTTACGCCGGTACAATCTGTGCAGCTAGTGGCCAAAAGCAATGTTGATGGCACCGAGACCATACTAAGCAATACTGATTATCAGCTTGATCTTGATAATAGCCGCATTGGGTTTGGCCCTCTGGGTGCCGGAGCAGCATTCAGGATTGAGTATATTGCCGGGTTTGGTGATCTGGTGACGGACGTTCCTGAAGCCTTGAAAACCGCCATGTTATCACAAATGGCAAGATTATTTGACCATCGGGATGAACCGGGGCCCGGATTAAGCCATTTTGTTCAATCCCTATTGGCTCCGTTTGTGCGGGTGCGGTTATGAGTGCAGTTATCGCCCTGTCAGAGCGCGTGGAATTGCAAACACGCCAGACAATAACAGATGGATCAGGGGGACAGCAGTTTCTCTGGAACACTTTGGCAAGTGTCTGGGCGGAAATACGCCCCTCCTCGTTCACCACCGGCACCAGAATCGGAGGGACTACGACCAGACGTTTTGTGAAGGTTTTTATTCGCAATCGTTCTGATTTGGTATTGCCCATACAAGTGGTTTGGAAAGAAAAAAACCTGACTGTGCTTGGCTTTAGGGCTCACAAGCCCGGTTTCATGGAACTGGAATGTGAGGAGACCCTGCAATGAGTGACAGCCCGGAACTTAGCTTGCAACAGGCTGTTTTTGCGCATTTGCAACAAGATACCAATGTGCAAAACCTGCTTGGCCAGCCTGTTAGATTATATGATGACCCGCCGCCATCTCCTGAATTTCCCTTTGTAAGTTTTGGCCGTCATCAGTCTAGGGAACTTGATGGTGATGTCTCGCCTTTGATCGAACACACATTCAGCTTGCATATTTGGTCAAGATATGGCGGCAAAGCCGAAGGCTTTCGGGCGCTAGAAGCGCTCAAAGCATCTATTGGTACGATCCCCCAAACCAGTAACGGACACCTGATCATCGGAGTTCGTACTCTTTTCTCCGATGTGCTGCGAGCCAGAGATGGCCGGGTGTTTCAAGTTATTTTGCGCTTGCGAGCGCTTAGCCAATCCACACTTTAATTTATGTCAGGAATAGAAATGAACGCGCAAAACGGCAAGGATATTTTGCTCAAGATAGAGGAACCTGCAGGTTCAGCCACCTTTGTTACCATGGCCGGATTGCGGGCCAGAACAATTTCCCTAAACGCAAATGCAGTGGATATAACCAATACAGATAGTCCTGATGCCTGGCGGGAGTTGCTTCCAGGAGCAGGCGTAAAAACCGTATCAGTTTCAGGCTCCGGCGTGTTTAAGGATTCTGCGGCTGATGAAGCTGTGCGTGCTACGTTTTTTTTACAAGAAGCTCGCAACTGGCAAGTAATTATTCCCGGGTTTGGGACTCTTGGCGGGTTGTTTCAGGTTGCAGCTCTTGAATATGCCGGAGACTATGACCGCGAGGCTATTTACAGTTTAACCCTGTCTTCTGCTGGCGCTATTTCGTTTGCGGCGGTCTGATGATGGAAAACTCAGTACGCGGTGAAACCAGCCTTATGATTGCGGGGGTACCGCACCGGCTTTGTTTGACCTTGGGGGCTTTGGCGAAAATTGAAACCGGATTGGGGGTTGCGGGCGATGTCAGCCTGTCTTCTCGCTTGAACAGGTTAAACGCCAATGATGTGTTGCTGCTGTTGCAGGCATTGTTGGCTGGTGGTGGTAATCCCGTAGCCATAGAGGATTTGCGGGACAGCTCTCTTCATCCCACAGAGGTTGCCAATGCAATCGCATCTGCGTTTTCATTGGCAGATAGCGATACATGAAGCG
>JALSYJ010000296.1 GCA_027071965.1 Robiginitomaculum sp.
CTCCTACTGAGTGAAATGGCCTTGAAGCACCTCCATGTATTTGAGACCAGGAACAAAGCATTTAAAGATGATGATGTACTGCAGGAAAATATCATCTTCCATGCGGTGAAGGGTGCTAAGCAGGGGAAGGTTGTCATCACGTCAAGCAGCGGCCCGAGTTTTGATGAAATGACCCAAAGGGAAGTGCCCTACAGCAAGGTGGTAAAGCCTAAAGATCCCGACCAGTATATTCATATTGCGGCTAGCGAATTCGATCAAATGGTAGTGGATCGTATGAGTGGGTTCACTTATTCTTTGAGTGATCTTGACATCGATGTTTGCACGGGTCCGGTTGTGGATTTCCGATTACGGGCAGATATTCGACAGCAGACAGAAAAGGGGGCATGTCCACTTATTTATCCTGGGCACTTTGTAGATAACCATATTGCGTGGCCGAAACCCGAGGGGAAAAAGCCAAATTCTATTTTTGAATCGGAGAAGAGCAGCCGCTGGTTGATGCAGAATGGCTGGTACGTAGTGACACGACGGTTTAGTGCCAAGGAGGAGCCCCGGCGAATTGTTGCGGCTGTTCATGATCCAGGTCGAATTCCGGGTGAGAAAGTTGGTTTTGAGAACCACTTAAACGTTTTTCACAAACAAAAAAGTGGTCTTGATCCTTTGGTTGCTAAAGGGCTGGCTGTTTATCTGAACTCAACGCTGGTGGACCTCTATTTCCGCCAATTCAGTGGCCATACACAAGTTAATGCAACGGACCTGCGCATGATGCACTTTCCGAGCTTGGAGACACTTGTCAGACTTGGGGAGAAAGTGAGGGATGACTTTCCCGAGCAGAAGGATGTCGATGCAATATTGGAGGCGGAAATTGACAAGATGGTAAATCAAAATAATACAATGAACCCGCTGCAGGTTCAGCAGAAGATCGATGAAGCGCTCTCAATTCTCAGCGCGCTTGGGTTACCTAAGGGACAACGCAATGAGCGGTCAGCCTTGACCTTGCTGGCGCTCTTGGGGCTAAAGCCTGGTGATGCCTGGGAAGATGCCGGTAATCCTCTAATAGGTATCACGCCCATCATGGATTTTTGTCGAGACCACTATGGCAAAGCCTATGCGCCAAACACGCGGGAGACCTTTCGTCGCCAGACTATGCACCAGTTTGTAGATGCAGGTATAGCAGTTCCAAATCCAGATCGACCGGACCGGCCGGTTAACAGTCCAAAATGGGTATATCAGATCGAACCGGATGCTTTGAATCTGGTAAATGCTTTCGGTAGCGCAAATTGGGAAGGGAAATTGGCTTCATACCTAGCTAAAAGGAAGAGCTTGGCAGAACGATATGCCAAGGAACGCAAGATGCAGATGATTCCGCTTGTAGTCAATGGCAATAAAGAGATTGCTCTTACGCCTGGCGCACACAGTGAGCTTATTAGAGACATTATCGAGCAATTTGGGCCCCGTTATGCGCCTGGATCTCAAGTACTTTATGTGGGTGATACAGGCTCAAAAATGGGAGTCTTCGAAAAGGAGGCATTTGAGGAGTTGGGGCTTAGTTTTGACTCCCATGGCAAATTCCCTGATGTGGTTTTATATGACGCTGAAAGGGATTGGCTATTGCTCATCGAATCAGTGACCAGTCACGGCCCTGTAGATGCTAAGCGCCATTCCGAGCTGTCACGGCTGTTTGCCGAGTCAACGGCGGGCTTGGTCTATGTGACAGCCTTTCCTGATCGCCAGACAATGGGCAAATACTTGGCTGACATCAGTTGGGAAACTGAGGTATGGACTGCTGACGCACCGAGCCATCTGATCCATTTCAATGGAAAGCGCTTTTTGGGGCCTTATGCTGAGTAGGGTAAAAGTGCACTGGCGCAGAGTTGTAGTCTGGATAGGATAGGCGGCTTTGGAGGAAAAAAGCCCGCCACAAGGGCGGTCTAAAATAGTTACATCAGTTGGGGTTAGTATCAATTACCTGTTTCCAGAC
>JALSYJ010000297.1 GCA_027071965.1 Robiginitomaculum sp.
AGGATTTTGCTGCTGAAGATGGTGCCGGGCCTGTCTGGCCTTGGATTTGCCAATATCTGTTGTTGCAAACAATATCTGTCGCTGCAAATTGCTAAGCGCCACACTGTCATCATCGAGCAGGCCAAGATTTCCAACACCAGCCGCCGTCAGATACATGGCCGACGGACAGCCCAAACCACCCACGCCCACCAGCAAGACCTTAGCCGCAGACAGGGCCTGCTGCCCCGGCCCGCCAATCTCTTTTAGCACCAGATGCCGGGCATAACGCTCTATTTGATCGTCGTTAAAACTCATTCGGGCTCAAACAGGGACGTTGATAAATAACGCTCGGCAAATGATGGAATAATTACCACAATTCGCTTGTTCGGCATTTCCTTGCCAAGTTTCAAGGCGGCACTTAACGCAGCACCAGAGGAAATCCCGCAAGGCAAACCTTCGATATGAGCTGCCTGTTGCGCCATTTCGATAGCCCCTGGCGTGTTTACCGCCATTACCCTGTCAACCAGATCCACATCCAGATTATCTGGAATAAAGCCAGCTCCAATTCCCTGAATTTTATGAGGCCCGGCTTCGCCGCCGGCAATAACCGGGCTTTCTGAAGGCTCTACTGCAATGATTTTCAACTCTGGTAATCGCGGCTTTAGCACTCTGGCCACGCCGGTTATGGTTCCACCTGTTCCCACACCGGCAACAAAGGCATCCAGCTCTCCGCCCGTATCAGTCCATATCTCCTCGGCAGTGGTCTTGACATGTATGTCCGGATTGGCCGGATTGGAAAACTGCCGGGCAATAATAGCGCCCGGGGTTTTTGCCGCCACTTCGTCGGCCCGGGCAATGGCTCCCTTCATTCCCAGTGCCGGGTCGGTAAGTTCAATTTTTGCACCTAAATGGGTAAGCATTTTGCGCCGCTCAATGGACATGCTGGCCGGCATGGTCAAAATCAGATTATAACCCTTCGCTGCTGCCACAAATGCCAGAGCAATTCCGGTATTTCCAGAAGTAGGCTCAACAATGGTGCCGCCGGGGGCCAGTTGCCCGCTTTGTTCCAGATCCTCGATCATTGCCACGCCGATTCGGTCTTTTACTGAGGCCAGCGGGTTAAAGAACTCCAGCTTGGCGAGAATTTCGGCGCTCACATCATGAGCAGCAGCCAACCGTGATAGCCTGACCAATGGTGTGTTGCCCATGGTCGCAGCCATATTATCAAATATGCCGCCACGGCCTGTTTGTTCTGGTTTCATTATCTTGCTCCTGATATTCTTATAAGGGATTGGCCGCTTAACAATCAGCGCAGCCGGCTTAAATTTTTTCTGAAATACGAATTGCCGCTTTACATCCCAGACGGATTACCGCCGACAACAATGTATAACCTGGAGCCTGCTCGGCACCTGATTCTATGGCCCGGTCACGATGATCCAGTTCATCATTGCGAAATTTTTCAAACATTTCCTGCAATTCTGGCTCACTTTTGCTGCGTTTTAATTCGTCTATCTGCCCGGCATAATGCTCTTCAATCACACTTTCCACAGATTCAGTACAAGCATGAGCTGCCTTTTCACCAAGCAGGGCCGTTCCCACTCCAAGAGCATAGCTCATACCCTGCCACAGCCCGATTGCCGCTGTTGGACGGTGGCCGCGCTCACGCATCTGAGCTTCAAAGGCATCAAGATGCACCTGTTCTTCCGCTTGCATCCGCGCAAACTCTCCGGCCAGTGATTGTTTGTTTCTAACATGTTTGAAAATGGCCTGCTGACCCTTATAAATCTGTACTGCCGCAGTTTCACCAGCATGATCCACCCGCAGCATTTGCTCCACACGACCGGCCGGGCCGGAGCCAGGAAGAACCGGCTTTGGCTTTCTGCTAGAAGTGTTTGATGTCAAAGCACGGCCTCTTTTGTTTTGCGATTAAATGCGAACCAAAAGCTAATTCCAGCTAAAATCAATGAAATAATCCCATTCCAGCCAGCCATGGAAATGCCGGCAAAAGACCATGGAATATCACCGCAACTAGGTGCTGTTACTGGCTGTGCAAGTGAACTTAGCAAGTCACCACTCATTGACCCCAAAGCATCAATTGATCCTGAACATCCCGATGGCCCGGCCCAAAGTTTTAACTCAACCCCGCTGTGATAACCTGCAACCAGAGCCCCGGTTAAAAATGTCAGCCCCAAAACGGCATTTGCAATTCGTCTGGTGCGCGCATCATGACCAAGCCAACGCAACACCACAAATATAGCAGCCAGCAGCAATGCCGCCCAGTACACTTCTCTTTGTCGCAAGCACAAGGCACAGGGTTGCAAGCCACCAATATGTTCAAACCCGTGGGCACTGGCCAACATCAGGGCGCTGGCCAGTGCTGCCAGCCACAACCAGTTGCGATCATTTAATATATCAGAGATTTTCATAAACACAGTTTGCCCGGTTTTGTTCCAGTTGCCAATGATTAAAATTGCGACGGTTTGACCCTAATCCACATATCCGTCGCCGCCAGCGATATCACGGCGCGCCGATACGATTGTGACAATAAACCCGGCTAATACATCAAGCAGTGCCATCACAGTTATAATGAAAAATACTGATGACGCAAAAGCTCCGAATAATAAAAATTCCACCAGACAGATAATAAACAGCACCAGTGACAGGGCATGATTTGCAATGGCTTCACGGCCGGTACTGGTAGATTTGAGCAATTCGGCAAACAACATAAGCAAAGAAATCAGTATTAACAGATCACCCGATGAAACCGTCCAGAATGTTCCAGATGCCATGGGCACATCAAACAGCTTTTTGGCCAGGTTATCGACAATGGACTGGGAGTTCTTGGCAAAGGCTCCTCCGCCGATGGCCATTACATTGTAGATGACCACCGGAATCGACAGCAATGGAAACATATTTAGCAAATCGGCCCCCCTTGGAACAACTCACAATTTGATGTGGTTACAGCAAACCTGTTTTTAGAGCTTTCGTCCAGCTAATCATAAAAACGCAAGTTTGCAAACTTGCATCCAGTTGTTTTATTGCTCTGGGTGCCGATTCTAGCTTTCGCTGATATTTCCGGGTAGTCTGGCTCTAGCCTGGAGCCATTTCATACCCAGCAAATCGCGAAAAGCAACCAGCAGCCTGCCAAAATTGCTGTATTTGGAGGTGCCGCTGTTTCTGGCCCGGTGCTGAACCGGCAGAAATTCGGCCACCATTCCCTCGCGCTGTATTAGTGCCGGAATATAGCGGTGTTGATGGTCAAAGAACGGCAGTAAAATATATACTTCACGGTAAACAGCCTTAATACCGCACCCTGTATCTACAGTTTTGTCATTCAATATAGCGCCGCGCACCCAATTAGCGAACCTGGACCCGATACGCTTTGAAAAAGTATCCTGACGCTTTTGCCGGATACCGCCAACCATTGCCAGATCATGCGCAGCACCTTTTCTGCGCAAATGTGCCAGCAGTTTTGGCAAATCATCTGGCACGTTCTGGCCATCACCATCGAGCATGCATAGAATTTTCCCCTTTGCATGCAAGGCTCCGGTTCTGATGGCCCGGCTTTGTCCGGCATTGTTTTTATGACTTAAAATTCGCAATTGCGGAATATCATCGCGCAGGGATTGCAGCTCTGCCAGTGTGCTGTCTGTGCTGCAGTCATTTACAACCAGCAATTCAAAGCACTCATCCTTCAGGGCAGCAGCGATTTCTGCTGCTAATAATCCAATGTTTCCCGCTTCGTTAAAAACCGGTACAATTACGCTTATTTCAACTGTATTGTCGTTTTTGTTTTTCATTGGCGCACATTATAACACTGATGATATTTTGCCAATGATCCAATGTCCCAAAGCCAGGAACAACCCATGTCCAAAACCATAGAGATTGTCGAAGTCGGCCCCCGAGACGGCCTGCAGAACGAAAATAAAATCCTGCCAACCAGTGTCAAAGTAGAATTTATAAAGCGGCTGGTGGATGCTGGTGTGCGCCGTCTGGAAGTGGCTAGTTTTGTGCACCCCAAACAGGTGCCGACAATGGCTGATGCCGAAGCGGTTATGAAAGCCCTGCCACGGCTTGCAGGCGTGCGCTATATTGGGCTGGCACTGAATGAGCGCGGATTTCGCCGAGCGCTTGATGCCGGGTGTGATGAGATTAATTTTGTAATGGTGGCAAGTGCAGGTTTTGGCTTGCGCAATCAAAATGCAACACCGATGCAAACCGCAGATTTATTCGATCGCATTGCAATTTTAGCTCATGATGCAAAAGTGCCGGTTTCGGTAACTGTTTCAGTTGCTTTTGGCGATCCATTTGATGGTGAAGTTGCCGTATCCACACTTGAGACACTGGTGACAAGAGCAGCCAATGCCGGGGCTACAGAAATTGCACTTGGCGACACCATTGGAGTTGCCGATCCATGGACGGTGGCAGCAGTAATTAACCGGCTGCGCACCAAGGCTCCGGACATTGCGTTGCGGATGCATTTTCACAATACGCGCAATACGGCCTTGGCCAATATTTATGCCAGTCTGGAAAACAATATAAAGATTGTTGATGCTTCATGTGGTGGAATAGGTGGTTGTCCGTTCGCTCCGGCGGCAACAGGCAATGTAGCTACGGAAGATGTGCTTTATATGCTGCACCGGGCAGGTTTTGAAACCGGAATTGATCTGGATAAAATGATTGCCACGTCAAACTGGCTGTCTGGCAAATTGGGCAAGGATCTTCCGGCGCTTTTACCCAAGGCAGGTATGTTCCCGTCCTTAAAATAGCGAAGCCATAGGACCAAAAGAACTTTCCCACTTTTGCTAAAAATACTCTAGCGGGTAAGTATTAACCAGAGAGCGCGTCCCATTACCGCTATAAAAATCATTGGGGCCAGCAGCCATGCTCCGGCTGTCTGCCATGGAGAGTCGGCAAATTTTATAAAATATCGTATCAACCCTTTGGTTTTGTACCAGTTTATTCGCAGTAAAGAGGCCTGACTGGTGGATCCGTAATGGGTTATTTTTGCATCTGGAACAAAAACCACTTCGGCTCCTGCACGGTGGACGGCTCGGCAGATATCCAGATCTTCCACATGCAAAAAATATTTATCATCAAAGCCCCCCAATGCCTTAAAGCCTTTGCGATTGAACATCATGCAGGCTCCGCTAACTGCCGGGACTTTCACCGGCTGGTCAGGAAGCGGGTGGGTTTCCCAGTGCAAATCAGCAAAAATAGAAGAAATGTGCTGCAGACGAGACAGGCCGGTCATGGAGACCAGAGCCGACCACGGAGTTAATTTACCGCGGCGTGCCCCGCGCTGTTCTTTGCCATTGCTGTTTAACAACCTGCCGCCAACCACGCTAAGCTTGGGAAGTTTCTTAAGGGAGTCCAGCATTTTACCCAGAGCGTTGGGGTGTAAAACAGCATCCGGGTTCAAGAACATCAAAACCTCCCGCTGTGCCTGCTTCGCCCCAAGATTACAGGCTTTGGCAAAACCTATATTGCCATTGCCATCTATAAGCTGAACATTTGTATGCTTGTCCGAATAGGATTTCAGGCCTCTGGTGACCTGCGGCGGATTTCCATTATTGACAATAATGATCTCATGATCACTTGGACATGAGTTTAGACATTTCCACAGGCTTGGCCCGGTAAAATAGGTAACAATGATTATTGAAATTTTGCTGCTAGCACTCAATTTTTTGTCCGCCGCTTAGGGGCCGGGCCGAGCAAGAAACACATGGCTGCAATCCAGGCGATACTGGCCCAGAACCACTCCTGCCATGCACCATAGCTAAGGTTGGCAAATACCAGTATTGCTGCTGAAGATCCTGAAATAGCTGCTCCTTGCAAGCGGGTGAGGTTTTGGCTGTTTGATACTCTAATAGCAAATGTAAGAGTGGCCGCAGAAAATAACATCACGCCGATCAATCCTGTCTCCAACCATAATTGCAGTCCAAAATTATGCGGGTGCATGGATATGCGCGGAAATTCAAACCCCCTTAGAGTGTAAGTGGAATTAAACGTGCGAGAGGCATCCAGGCCCCACCCGATCAATGGTTTTTCAGATATTCTTTCACTGGTGAACTTCCAGATATCAAGCCGCTGTTCCCATGATAGCGGCAAGTTTGACCCCTCAAAAACATCGATAATAACCGGGATAACCATTGGTGCCAGCATGAAAGCGCCCAAGGCAGCAAGGCCGGTGAATAAAATGGTTGTTCGTGGAAATGCCCAGCCAAGACCAAAAAAAATACCTGCAATCATAATCGCCAGCATGGCAGAGGATAAGCTAAATTGCCATGCTATCCAAAATGCTATTAGCCCGATAAAGGCACCAAAAGCTTTGCCCTGCCAGCCAGGAAGAAAAATGCTCGCAAAAGCCCATGCACAAGGTGTGGCCATTATCAGCGCCGAAACCCCTCTGGTGGCATCTCGTAACTTTTCCTGCCGAACCGCGCCTTCAGCATACATGCCGGAGAAAATGCCAAAACTGGCTTCGATCAGATAAAGTAAAATAATCATGGCCAGACTGGCTGTGGCTGCATATAATACCAGTAATCTCGCCTTGCCCTGCAGGCTCCACACTGAAAAGGCGAACAGGCTGTAAAGCATAACGCCAAGCGCCATTTTCCATCCCTGTTCAGTTTGCGGATATGTGCTCCAGCGCATTGAGGCCCAAGCCCAGGCAATGAAAATCAGAAAAATAGCCAGAGGTAATTCCAGCGGCAGGACAGTTTTTAATCTTGGCCATGGCGGTATGGCCAAAATTGCCGTTAGTGCTACGGCTGCTGCCACCCCTATGGCTCCGGCGAGAATGAACAGGGCAATCAGAACAAATCCGGATGCAATGGCAATTGGCCGTCGCCAGCCTTGTTCTTCTGCAAAATCGTGCACGTTCAATTTGCCTTTTGATCCGGTGGCAAAGCATCATTTGATAATTTTTTGACCGCTTCATCAACACTCATCATCACCTGATGTTTGGCTCCTTTGCCCAAGAACCGCAAAGCTATTGTACCTTCTTCGGCTTCGCGTCGGCCAACCACGGCAATTACCGGGATTTTTGCTACGGAATGTTCGCGAATCTTGTAATTGATTTTTTCGTTGCGTAAGTCAGTCTCTACCCGCAGCCCGGCAGCACCAAACTGATTGGCCAGATTTTGTGCATATTCATCTACATCAGAGGTAATAGGCGTTACAACCACTTGCGTAGGAGCCAGCCATAAAGGAAGATTACCCGCATAATGTTCGATCAGAATCCCGATGAAACGCTCCATAGAGCCTAAAATTGCCCGATGCAGCATTACCGGGCGATGCTTGTTGCCATCGGCCCCGATATATGTGGCATCCAGACGCTCCGGCAATACATAATCAAGCTGATAAGTGCCACATTGCCAGGTGCGCCCAATGGCATCGGTTAGATGAAATTCAAGTTTCGGCCCGTAAAAGGCCCCTTCTCCCGGCGCCATATCATATTCAAGACCAGCCTCATCCAGTGCTGATGCCAGGGCAGTTTCCGCCTGATCCCAGATAGCATCCGAACCGGCGCGAACCTCCGGGCGTGTAGCCAGCCGGTATTTAATATCCTTTAGACCAAAATCACCGTACACGGTTGAAAACAGCTTCAAGAAACGTACGGTTTCATCAATTATCTGGTCATCGGTACAGAAAATATGAGCATCATCCTGAGTGAACTGGCGCACTCGCATCAATCCGTGCAGGGCGCCGTGCGGCTCATTGCGGTGGCAACAGCCAAATTCAGCCATGCGAACCGGCAGGTCACGGTATGATTTCTGTCCATGCTTGAATATTTGCACATGGGCCGGACAATTC
>JALSYJ010000298.1 GCA_027071965.1 Robiginitomaculum sp.
TCCATACGCGGCACACCATGGGCCAGAGGAAAGCAGGGCTTGATAATGGCTAATTGCGCTTCTGAAAGCCAAAACAAATCACTCATGACAAATCTCCTTTGCCATGATGAATCACAAATTACAACAAATGGAAATCCCTCAATTTAATAGGTCCTGAGCCTAGGCCAACTAAACTCTAGTTATTATTCCGTTTTCAATGTGAAATACTGTATCCGCATTTTCAATTACAGCAGTTCTATGCGCGACCGCAATTTGGGTAATATTTAATTGTTTTAAGTTCTCCAAAACCCGCTTCTCGGTTTCTGGGTCAAGATTTGCTGTTCCTTCGTCTAGAAACAAAATTTTAGGATCACGATATAGTGCCCTTGCTAACAATATCCGCTGCTTTTGACCGCCAGATAAAACAGAACCCATATCACCGATAAGGCTTTGGTACCCCATCGGCATGGCGATAATATCATCGTGTACACAGGCTAATTTAGCTGACTGCTCTATTTTTTCCATATTTTCGTCTATGCTAAAAAAGCTAATGTTTTCAACAAGAGACCCGGACAAAAGTCGGTCATCTTGCATTACCACGCCTAACTGGGAACGAATTGCCCGCAAATCATTTGCCATCAATGGTCGTCCATCAAAGAGTATCTTACCTTCAACAGGCTGATGCAATCCGATCAGCAACTTCAGCAACGTTGATTTTCCGCTCCCTGATGAGCCGGTAATCACGATTCTTTGCCCGGGAGAAACTATGAAATCCACTCCCCTTAATACCCAAGGGTCACTCACTCCATAGCGAAAATGTAAATCAAGCACCTCAACATTCCCGGTCAATAGTCGGGTCGTAGAGTTCAATGTATCAAGTCCAGCCTCTACTTCAGTGTGGGCTATATCAGATAGTCGCTCTAAATGCAACCCTACCATACGAAATGCGAAATACTGGATCACTAGCGCATCAATTCGTCCGGCAAATTGTCCGCGATAGGATTGAAAAGCAAAAAACATTCCTAGGGTCAGTGAACCAGTAATCACTTCACGGGCACCCAAATACAAAATACCTAAATCCAATAATCCAAAAACAATACCGGTAGCTGTACTTGAAACAATCCCGAATTTTTGTAAGCGAATATCGATATTCATTGTATCAGCGAAGGTATTTTGCCATAAACTGTGACGATCATTTTCACGGCCAAAAATCTTGATCGCCCTAGCGCCACGTATGGTTTCCAACAGCATGGATTGCAGTTCGGCCTTTTTGTGTATCTGTTCTTCAGTCATCCAGCGAACATAAGGAAAGGTGGCCAGCTTGACCAAAAAAGACAGCACAACCACGCCGACCACTGCTGCCGCCAGCGTTTTAGAATACAAGAACATCATAGCCAATGTCGTCACAGCCATAATACCGTCCAACAAAATTGTGACAAAGGCAGAAGTAAATAACTCTTGTAATGGTCGTAGTGAACCCATACGCGAAACCACATCACCCACATGGCGCTTTTCAAACCATTCAGCCGGTAAACGCAGCACATGACGCAGCAAATTTGAACTCATTTGAAAAGTAAGTAGCTGTCCGAGCACCATCCCCACCCATGAACGTAAGGAATCAATAGCGATTCGAATCAGAAGAAGAGACGCAAATCCAATTATTACTACATTCAGAAATGCTAAATCACCTTTTGTAATAGCCTCGTCAATGACCAGTTGGTTGACTAGAGGAGAAATCAAGGCAAATACCTGTAACAATACCGCCAATAAAATTAATTGCATAACACTCGGTACGAATCCCGTCATTCGAGTCCAGAGGTCCCAGATGCGAACTTTTTCCGGTTGTTTTTTTTTTATGAAATCTGGTGCTGGGGTTAACTCTAATGCCACACCAGTAAAGTGCCTAGACACCTCTTCTATGGACAGTATAAGCTTGCCGCGTGCTGGATCATGGACTGTTATGCGTTTACGCTTAATTTTGCATAATACTACAAAATGGTTCAATCCCCAGTGCAAAATACAAGGTGTATTTAATTGCTTTAGTTCGCCCAATTCCAATCGCACCGCTCGCCCTGATAACCCTAGTCTATCAGCAGCACTGACAAGGCCGTTTAACGTGGTACCCTTCAAACTTACAGAAAAACGACGACGTAATTCAGATAAACTTTCCTTGCGCCCATGAAACCCTGCAATCATTGCAAGGCAAGCCAAAGCACATTCCGTCGCTTCTGATTGTAAAATCATCGGCAACTTGTCTCTAGAAAATAAACGGTTGTAGATGCTAGTGGTCACTACTGATGAGATCATGTATTAAACAAAAGAATTTATATAATCAGTATAAATAGTATCACACATACCCAGCCTGTATCCTGTAAGAGAACTCAAGTGAATCATTTATGATATTTAACATTACCCAATAAAAGTCTTTATTATCATTGGTGGTCATCATTTCAACATATGATCTAATAACTAAGGGGCTATACATATAAGTAAACGGACCCAACGGAATATAAGGCAGCTCTATTCTCAATGCATAGGCCATATCAAAGATCAATAAAGACCTTGCTGTCCTTCCATTTCCATCTTTAAACAAGTGAATTTGTAAAAAATCAAGGTATCTATTTAGGGCCCATGCTAAAGAACTTTTATAGTCTAACAAATCCCGGCAATTTCTCTGCTCCCAAAGATGTTTAATTTTTGAAGGTTCTGGAAATTCGGTTACTATTCCATTCCTAGGTCTGGTCGTCAACTTATTCGATCGAACTTCTCTCTTCCTACCGAAAAGCACTGAAGCTAAATCTCCAACCAATTCCAAGCTATGTTGCGAGCAACGAAACTCACCCGCATATGAACAAGCAATTGGCTCAGAGGCTGGCCTTAGAAAGAATCTCCTAATGCTCGGCCGACGTCCTCTAGGGAACCTATTTAGATAAACATCTTTTCGCTTGCTGATTTGCTCCAACACGTATGAGGAACGGATCTCTTGCCCAAAGCAATTCGGCGGTTTATTACATTTTAACGAGGCAAATTTTGTAATTTTTTTTTCGAGTTCTTTTGAAGCTTGAATCCAATCTTCATCAGGAGAGAAAACTCTTATTGCAGAACCCGTATGATATGTTTGAAAAATTCTCACATGCTCCAATGCACAACCCTATTCAAGTAAATCACAGTTACGTTAACTTTTTCATGCGTTTAATGCGCCCACCCACATACGTGGGCAGGCGCACTAAACCTGGTGAAGAATAATAAACTCCAAACAAGAATAGAAATACTTTGATTATGGATGACCAAAACCAGAGTCTTCTGGCTCTTCCCCACTGTCTTGTTCAGGAAAAAAGGTGCCAGTGGGGAAGGTGGGATCAGGGTACGGCAGCACTGAATCATCTGGGCCAGGAGGCCCCTCAGCAGGAATATGGCTAGCAAAAACGTCACAATCTGCTGCTGCAGTTATATCGTAACAATTTTGTTGGTGTTCTTCGCCAGCGCCGCCACTTACCAATTCCAGTTCAGAAAGCATTAATTTTCTCATTAAAGATATCTCCTATTTACTTATCCACAACAAGTGAGTGCACGATTCGATTCAATATGCAACCTTAAAGATTTGTGTGCACTCATATACACTAGGTAGCATCCCCTTATTTTAGAGCGTTTTCGGCGTAGATAGAATCAAAAACTGGTTTACGTGGGTGTTTTCTTATGATTCAAGGAATCAGGAGGAATTATCATGGCTTTATCTCGGGATTTACGGCTTCGTATTGTTGATTTGGTTGCTTCGGGAGTTTCGCGTCGCGAAGCGGTTCAAGGTGGCAGCTTCTACGGCGGTCCGTCTGGTCAGGCAAGCGAATGAACTGGGCCATGTTGATGTCAGAAAGAGAGCGAGGCGCAAGAGCAAGCTCGATCCATTTGCCGATGATATCATCGGCTGGATCACCGAACAATCAGACCTGACGCTGGCTGAAATGTGTGCCCGTCTGCAAGCGGAACATGACTTGGGTGTTGGCTCTTCGACGCTGGATGACTGGCTGCGCCGCAGGCAGATCGCCTATAAAAAAACGGCGCACGCCAGTGAGCAGGAGCGTGGCGATGTGCGTGCGTCCCGGAGCCGTTGGCGCAAGCGCTAGGATTGGCTGGAACAAAACCTGGGTAATGCCCCCTCTATAAAAGGGGTATTACCCCGCGACATCTCATCGAGAATTATTTCAGCAAAATCAAAGAGTTCCGAGGCGTGAATACTCGATACGACAAAACGGGTTCAAGCTATGAAGTCACATGGAACCTGGCGGCAACCATCATTGCATTGCGATGAATGTCCACAGGCTCTAGTCCAACTCAATAGAAATTGTATCAATGGTGACATCAGAACGTGAATTGATGACACGCAATACAAGCGAGCCGCCTTTTGAGCCAAATGCCGTTGAAAATGTCAGCCGACCATACTGTTTGTTTGTTTGTTTGTTGATCAAGGACTGTCTATAACTCAACCTGTCAACGGCAACCGGATTATAATCTATCAAGAGGTTTTGCAGATTGTTGCCGGTTATTGTAAAAAACACAGGCCGGCTCATTTCAAGCTGCTCTGCGCCCTTTGAGGATACAGCCAAATCAAGAAGAGTATAATCATCAACATCTTCTTGCTGATGAACCAGTTTCTTATTTATGGGCACAATTGTTGTTATGCCAGCCCCATCAGCAGAAACTTCAGCGCTATACCGCAAAACCCCGGCATCCTTTTTCTGATCGTCCAGATCACTGGCAAAATAAGTTCTAAGGATATTGGAGTTTTCCCAATTATTGCCCGAAGGAAACTTATAGATATTTGGTATCGGATTTAAGAACAGCTCTGTCCCGGATATTTTCCTGTAACCCAAAAGAGGAAGCATTTTTATTGGAAACGGGCGACCATGTTGCAGTAAATCACCCTGATATGTTTGTAACATATAAATATTAACTTCCGGAAACAACTTACGCGCTGCCCTCAAAGAAAGCTTTTTGCCTTTCTTGTCCTCAAAATAAATACCAAAGGAGGCATCATAAAACACCCAGCCTCCGTCAATATTCACTTCTGTAGCGGAATGATTCATCTGAACTGGAATATTGGAAAACCCAACCCTGCGGGTTTTAAGCGACAATTCTGGGAATTGAGACAATATCTGCCCCAGGCTATAATCAATCCAGCCACAGGTTCCGGTTAAAAAAGAAATCGAATATTCTGAATCCCTGCTTAATCGTGTCTTATATACGTCTGAACTACTCCATTTTGTGTATTTTTCATTAGTGGTTGGAGACCCGGAAACATAACTTAATGTCAAAAAAGACCCCGCATATTTCACCACATCAAACTTGCTGACTGCCGGTTTGTCTTTCAATATATTTCTTATTTCACCTGCAACATGTTCACTGAAATCACGGTTAAGAATTGATTTTTCCAGACCCGAAACGGGTAAGCTCTGCCGCGCCTGCCAGAACTCGTCCTGCGGGCTTAATTCCGGCCTTTTGAAATCCACCACCAAAGGCTGGGACGCGGGTCTGTCCGGTTGCGAGTTCCTATTGTCTTGGCAAGAAGCCAGTACAAAAGAAGCAACAAGAACTACAATTACTGCAAATCGTCCTGACATTTTATAACCTGATCAAATTAACAGGCTTAGATCCTAGCACTTATTTATCATCAATAACATCAAAAATATATGTCTCTGGCCACCACACCTCGCCCCAGCCCATACAAACTGTAAGCGATGAATATGGTGGCAGAATATGCAAATCAGCGCTTATAACAGTGTGATCCTGTGATATCTCTGTTCTGACTTTCCGGTATTTTGACACCAGATCACAATAACCAAAAGAGTGCTCGGGCGATATAACCGGTTCACAATGCATAAAAATACTGTTCAGATCACTGCCCGACCGGACTTTTAGAACAAGCCGGACAGATTTTGGCTGATCGCACAAAATAATGAATTTGTGCCGGGTATTGCCGCCAAAAAACATACCAAGACGATCCAGAGTTCCGGGGAGAATTTTACCATGCCTTGTTTCTATGATTTGCGAAAGGCTTCCCTCTCCTTGTGCGTTTCTACCTAATGTAACATGAGAGGCTTCTCTTAAATCAACGGGTATCTCAATAGTATCATACGCCAGCGCTTCGGCACCAAATGGCCGTGATAAAAAGTAAGTCTCATTGATAAACCCAAGTAACAAGCCGTCTTCGGGATCGTATATTTCCTGTTCATGGGTCTGCTGCCAGGCAAATGTGTATCCGCTCTTTGGCTGTCCTACAAAAATTGTATCAACTGTTTTCCATACCTGCACTTTGGGGAATATTTGTCGCGCCTTGGCCATTGACAGCGGAGTGTTATCTTGTGGATTGCTGAAATAAAGACCAAAGGCAGCATCAAAAAAACACCATTTTCCGTCGATTTTTACCTCTGTTGCACTATGGCCAATCTGAATTGGGACACCGGCAAAACTTACCCGGCGGCACTGCATGCCCCGCGCAATTAAAACTTCCTGAAACAGCCATTCCTTATAGCCGCAATCTGCAAAACCATTGCGAAAAACATCTATTGGCTCATTGATGGCAAATGGATAGGGAGTGTTGCGCAACGGTTTTAGGTGACACGGAAGAAATGCCGCCAAATGCTTTACAAACTCCAGATCATCACTTGAGAGACTTTCAAAATAATTGATCAAATCAGCAATGGATGCAGTAGCTACCTCTGGAACATCATGGCTCATAAATCATATTCCAGTTTTTCATGTTTTTTCCGCTGGTAAGCCTATTTTACAGTTAAGGAATGCAGACGCAAATCCGCCTCGGCCGCCGGGCTTTCCTGCCAATATTCTTCACCGACTGCTGGATAAATTTGAATATAAATATTGCTGGCATCAGTTGGCAGCAGAATTTTTGCAGTAACTTCGATTAAATCCCCTGCATTTTGAATGGAAACCTCGCCTTCGCCCCGGCGCATCTGTATCACCATATCAGCCAGATTAAAGGCAATATCGTTTTTTATCTTATCGCCACTGGCAGCATCATAACCCAGACGGATTGTGCTATGACCGGCAAAAGCTGATGGCTGTAATTTTGCCACGATTTCAAGCGGGTTCTCAAAACTGATATCCGGAGCAAGCCAGGTCGCAACTTGATATTTTTCTGCAGAACCATCGGTAATGGTAACAAGATTCTCATCTACGGAAACTTCAGCATCTCCGCTCCAGTACACTTCGCCGCCGGGGGTGATATCAGTTGCAGGGGGCTCCGTTACAACAGGTTGTGCAGGTGCAGGTGCTGAAGTTACTTTTTGATCTGGCTCCGCATCACAAGCAGCAATTGCCAGTACGGCTCCAAAAGAAAATAAAGCAATTATGGTTTTTTTTACTATGCTGCCAAAGTGAATACCGTTCATATCCAACCCCCTATTGTGAAACTAAACTCTTCAAATCAAACACAATCCGGCACCTGATTTGATTTCTGGAAAAAACTGAACCAAGCAGGAGAAAATCAAACTCCCCCGCATGGCCGATATCTGCTGACATTGTAGCCGATGAATTGCCGTTAACAAGCGCCAAATTGTTGTGAATCTGCATCATACGATCTTTCTTAGGCATGCCGGCTTGCATATTCAGACAGCACATCATCAACCACGCCGTCCATAACAACTGAACCTTGATGCAGCCAGACACCGCGATTGCAAAAAGTCTTTACAAGTCCAGCACTGTGGCTAGCAAAAACCAGAATTTTGGCATCATCCATAAGCTCGATCATTCGAGCCTCGGCTTTCTTCTGAAAAGAAATATCGCCAGCTCCGAATACTTCGTCAATAAGCAGGATTTCTCCATCCAGATAAGAGGAAATGGCAAAGGCCAAACGCACCGCCATGCCCGATGAATAGGTATGGATCGGAAAATCAATAAACCGGCCCAATTCTGCAAATTCAATTATTTCATCAGCACGTTCTTCAATTTCTGCACGGCTTAGTCCCATCACCAGGCCGCGAAAGAAAATATTATCCCGTCCCGTGGCATGAGCTTCAAAACCGGTAGACGTGTCAAACAGGGTATGAATACGCCCCTGCGCCCGCACATATCCGCTATATGGTCGGTAAATACCGGCAATCGTTCGCAATAATGTGCTTTTGCCCGCTCCATTTAAGCCAATTAACGCAACACGCTCGCCCATTGAAATATTCAGGCTAATGCCATTAAGCGCCTTGACATATTTCGCATTGCCCTCTTCTAATTGCCTGGCTCCAACCTCTGGCGGTCTGGCGCTTAACACCCGGAAAATTTCAGACTTCAGGGTTAATCTTACAATTTTATCCAATGGATAATGCACATGGATATCGTTGACCTCAATCAAGGGTTCTTCTGAACCGGTTTCGGTTACCGGCTCTGTTGCAATATCTGCTTCAGGCACGTCCTCAGCCATAATACACAATTTTTTCTTCTTCCGAACGCAGCCAAAGGATCGCAATAATCCAAAGACCCACCCCCCAAACAACCAAATTCAATATGTCATGAATATCTGGTGGCTTCGCATACATGAAAATGTTTCTAAAAATATCCAGCACAGCAATAATTGGACTAGCGAATTCAAGTGGCCTTAACAGCTCCTGCTCAAATACGGATCGTGGAATGAACACCGGACTAAGATAATAAGATAAGGTCAAAATATATGTAGCTATTTGTTTGAAATCACCAAATTTTATATTGGCTATTGCACTTAAGATCGACAATGGGGTCAGAAAAAACAAATATAAGCAAATCAGTGGCAGAACCCATAACAATTGCACTGAAAAAAGCATTCGTCCGGTGGAAAAACCAATCAGCATAATTCCGGCAAATGCATATAAGAAACATACAAAAAGATAGATCATTGTCCTAAGCGGAAACACTGCCGAGGGGATACGGCTTTGCTGCATATACAGCTTGCCATCAAGAAACGCGCCGGTTGATACGGAAATGGTTTGGCTTAGCAGAGTAAAAAACACATGACCTATCAAAACATAAATCGCATACTGGATAATGTCATCTACCTGAAAGAGCTTTCCAAAAACTGTTACATAGATAGCAGCAAGAATTACCGGCTCCAATACAATCCATACAACCCCAAGCATGCTTCTGCGCAGGCGCGAGCGCAATTGTGCTGCCGCCATATGATTGATGAAGCGTCGGTAGCCCCACACCTCAGCTATATATCCAAACAGGCTGGATCGGGTTCTGGAATCAGATACTGCTAGTTTCACCATTGATAACCCTTATTGGTGACAGGCTTGCGCCTAATTAGAGCTATTTAACCTTGTGCCATTCAGCGCTAAGAGTATGCCCGCTAACAGGAACATCAACCACCTGATTTGAGTTATTTGCCTTGGTGCTGCGAATATTTGTGAGCAGTTTCGATGCTCCAGGCACCATATCTTCGTGTAAGGCAACAATAACATTATTTCCGCAAACCCATATCTGATCAAAATCAAATGCCTCTATAGCAATTCCAACCATGTTCTGGTCGATAACTGCCTGCAATATACTTGCCTGTCTGGTTTTGGATTCATAACTAAAAATTGCCGCTGCATAATGTTCTGATTTGGCCTGAACATGTCGAACAAGCTGGCGTGCCATTTCAGCGGAATTATCATTATCCCAGGCAAGTAAAGCGTCCTCGGCTTCACTATTGTCTTCTGTAATTGCGTCAAAGTCTCCAGCATCAAACCGCTGTAACCTGTTATGCGAATTAACCAGACGCTCAATCAATCGGGCCAATCCTCCATCATGAGGTGTTGACAGCCCAAGATTATCAATACGTCGCCAAAATGGTTCTGCTTCGGCAGGCAATTGAATCAATGGGCTTATCAGCGGATAGAAAATATTATTGATTTCGCCAAGAGACTCATTTGCCAGATTTATTAAGTCAAGCATGTCGTATTTGGTTGGAATTGCCGCGCAAAACCGTTCCCCCCATTGCCCAACATTCAGATCCGAAGTGTTGACTTTGGCCATATCCTTAACCGCAGAGAAAACATGTGGAAATTTTTTCTCATAAAGCACCCTAGCTAACCACAGCCGGCACTTCATAGCATCTTCCAGACGAGTATCTCCCTTGTTGACTTTTAACTGAGAGGCTGCATTTTCGTCACCGATTGAGGCAATGGCAAAACACGCTCCTTGCTCATTCTCCTTATCAAGCAACCTCTTACAGTATTTTTGCACAAGGATCAGGCTGGTTTTCACCTGCTCATACAGTGCTTCACGCTGTAATTTTAACAATTCCACACTAGGTACCGGGTCAATTGTCTTTGTATGGCTGGCTTCGTCTTCACCCCTGCCCAACTGTTTATGCTTGGCAGTATATGGACTTAAAGGGCGAATATTCACAGGATCCTGCATCTGACCAAGGCCGTCAAAGCCCTCAACCAGCTCCGACACAAGTAGTTCTGAGAAAATTGCTTCCCGGTAGCGCAGAACCGTATTTGCGTCAAAATGCAACTGGCTATAGGGGTTCTCCATAAGCAACCCAAGCCTTGCATCCTTACTTTCACAAAACATTTCCACGGCAAACCGGTTAATTGCCTGATGATAATTTAGCTCCAGAACATCAGATGTACTGGTATTCTTTAATTCACCCGATTGGATTGAGCCTGCATCTCCAACCAAGAACTGACTGTTATTGATTAAACCATTAAGGTAGCCGGTGAATGATTGCTGCTTTGTCGCCAGATTGGAAACATCTACATATTCTTGTTTGTCCTGCAAATTAAGAACCAGTGGTGATGTCAAATTAGTAAATCCGGAAACATTTGTCTTGGTAAACTTTTGACTCTCCAGCAACAACTCATCGACTAAGCCGGAAACACTAAAGGCTTCTGAGTCATAAGCAAAATCATCTGAAGTTACTTTTTGTTTCGGTGCCAAAGAAACAGATTTGGCGCACGTTCCCTGCATCAGACCCTTTGGATTCCAGACCTGTTTCCATGGTAACACCAAAACAACCTGATCATGAATATAGCGAACTGACTGCGAAGAAACCCTGTCAATATTGGCGCGCATTCTCTCAATCAGCGTATCAAACGCTTCTGAAGATGCCGCCTCAATGGTTTGCAGACTGGACATATCGCCTTTTGACATGACACCAAAAGTGGTTTCGATTTTTATCGGACTCCAGATATCGCGGCGAAATGAGAGACCTGACTGCACTTCGGTGGTATCATCGGTAACAACCACAATGGATAAAGTCTTGTCCTTATTGACCTGCACACTTACTGCGCCAGAATCAACCAGATCAAAATACTCACCTTCCGTGAAAGAGATTCTGTATATTTGCTTGCGGGTTCCAGGAAGTAGCGGAGCATGTAAAAATTTTGCCAAATCTTTACGGCGCACAAGTATTTCGTCAACTATAGGGGCCGCTGCAAGGTTTTCCTGAACTGAATCGGCCAGACCCACCTCCAGAATAGCCACATTTTGATTGGATTTTCCAATCACAGTTGCTTTTTTTCCGGATATCATGCGGTGTATTGCATCTGATCCGACTTGGATTGACCACTTTCTGTCCAAAGCGCTAACTATTCGTGTGGACAATAATTTTATAATTTCGCCCATAGTCAGGGAAATGCGAACAGGCCGATTACCGCGCGGGATAATCACATCGGATTGCTCCAGACTGGACAATGGCAGGGAAAACAATGACTTGTCAGAGAGGTTAATTGGTTTTGCCTTCTCTGAATCTTCCATGAACCGGGAAATATTCTCACTGTGTGCTACCGAAACATATGTCTGGTTTTTACCATCAGTAACTTGCAGGGGTAAAATCTGGTTAATGGTTTTTACAAAACCCGATTGTGTCGCAGATGGTTTTGCAGTTTGTTTTTTCCCGGTTGATTTTGCAGGTGTCTTTGCCATTTTGGAATACCGTTCTTCTTTTTGATATATGTTTACGCTTTGCAGGATTTCAGATTTTAGTGCTAAGAATCAAATGCGGCAGCTATAAACTCATTGTCCTGTTCACGTGGCTTGCGTTTTAGTTTGCTAATGCTTTCATACATTGCCATTACATTTTCCACCTGAACATCCCAATGATATTTGTGTGCTTTTTCAATCAATGCCGGTCTAAACCGTTCCCAGCCACCAAGTTTTTCGTCAAAAAAGCTGTCAATTGCATCGGCAAAGTCCTCAGCTTCGTACAAATGTCTGGTAAGACCAAAGCCTTCACCCTGTAATTTATTGCGAATTCCAGGAATATACCAAGGCCCGATCATTGGCGTGCCGGCATTGATAAATTCAAACATTTTATTAGGCGAACCAATAGCTGAATTTTGATCTTTCACCGCATAGGGAAGCATTCCACATTCCACCGATGCAGCCCAGTAAACGATTTCATCCCATGGCATAAAGGGCAGGAAGTGTACACGAGAAGCCAGCCCAAGCTCGTAGGCCAGCTCCTGAAACTCTTCAATTTCAGCACCAAAAGTCAAAAACACCATGTGCACATTCTTGGTTTTGGCCTGTGCCAGCCCCTGCAACAGGATATCTGTACGACGCAACTTGTTGATACCACCCTGAAACATCATGATTTTATGATCTTTTGGAATATCAATGCGCTCGCGCACCAGATCATACCGTTTGGTAATATCAAAATCTTCCGGGGTATTGGTAGCATTCGGACAAATTGCATATGTGCCCTTCCAGTTTGAATCCCGGCGCATAATCAGGGCCTGGGCTTTATTGAGCACAATGCCATATTCAACATGGCGCAATAAGGCTGTTTCCTCGCGGAAAATACGCTTGGAACGCTCATGCCCCATGCCCGGCTGATAGGCGTATAGCTCATGGGCATCATAGACCAATTGCACACCAAGCCGCTTCTTGGCTGCAACCGCAACCCGCAAGGTGGGAAAGTCATTGGCAGTAATGACATCAGGCTCCCAAACCTGTTCAATAAAACCCAACACACATTTATCCCAATGATCCAGCTTCACTCCGGCAGGGGCAATGGTGTCATAATCATCATCCTTTAGCAGCCTGAGCCGTGTTGGGATTGAAAGAATGCCAAAAATAGTGCGTTTCAGTATTCGACGAAATGGCTTACCCTTAATCAGTTTGGCCTTATCAAATGTGACCCACAGGTTCCGGAACATAACCTCAATATTCGCCAGTCGCGCAGACTTTGTTCGAGCGTTTACCTGTTCCCGGATCTTCTTTTCTCTTTCAAACAGGCGCTTTCTTGAAATAAAAAACGGATGAAGCGTCTCTTTAACAAAATCAGGTTGCTCCAAAAATCCACTGCCCGCATAGGAAAAGCCCTGCTTGGAGGAAGTCGGAAACGGTATGGTTTCAATCTCGATATCTGAGCGCTCCATCCAACCGGCATCGGCCTGGGCGTTGACAATTTTTACTTCATGCCCGGCTTTAATCAGTGAGCGGGCCATTAAAACAACTCGCCGGTCGAGCATTATATTTTTTTCGAGCATCAAAATTCGCATTGATATTCCTTACTAATTCGAGATTCCATGGATTTGTGTATTGTGGAAAACAGTAAAATCTTATTCGTTCATAGCGCCTTTTTTTGCTATAAAAGCTTTGTCAAAGGCTTCACGATTTGCCAGAAACTCCTCAATATAACTGATAAATTCTTCGTTGGTTTTGTTCATTTCCTCTACTCTTATAGCACACGAAGCCCGCAATTTTTCACCCTGATCAGCACCTGTCGCCATCCACCACACCGGGTGAGAACAAAAATGAATATCAACACCAGATTTAATCAGCTCAAGAGGTGTATCCTGCCGCCACTTCATTGAACTATCAGAAATATACCGAAACCGGTCACGATATACCTGAGCATAGGCCTCAACCTCAACATAGGACTCTACGTCAAAAATTGGCGAGTCGGTGGGAATATGCTGGGCTGCACTGGTAATTTTTTCACCAATAACATCTCCCAGCAAAGCAAGTTCATTCGCAAACTGCTGCTTTACTCTTTCAGTATCCTGCGGGTAATTGGAGCTATCCCAATGCAGGCCTATTTCATGACCCAAAGAGCGGATCTTGTTAACCTGTGCGCGCCCCACCCTGTTAAAAGGTGAATAATAATCATTTGTCACCATAATGAAATAAGTGGAGGCAACTCCCATATCTGCCTCAACTTCGGCAAGACGAACTGCAAGCTCAAGAGATAAATCAATATCATGACGAAGAATCAGCGCCGGCGAAGACATTGAGAGGGCCTGACAAAAAGGCCCTAGCTGATAGCCTGCTTCCAGGGCCGTACGGATAATCTTCCTGTACCCTGTTTCAGAAAAGAAGGCGTTACTTCGCTCGCTTGCGGACATTAAAAGTTCCTGTTTTTTCGCAAGCGGCCCAGATTGCATACATGTAATAACTTGTCCAGAGCATTTTACCAAAACAATCTAATGGTTATGATCCTAATGTCTGGTGCTAATTAGTTCTGACCCTAACATCTTGCATCATAGCAATAATCTGTAAGGCCGCGGCCTTTGCTGAAAACCCAGAGGCCGGATCAGGGGCGATAATTTCTTCTGCCTTTTTTAATCCTATCATTCGCTCAACCGGGTTTTGTCCCTGATTATAGCTATCTTCCCATCCGGCATTGGTTATTGCAATAATTGGAACGCCCGTTGCTGCATACTCAAAAACCTTACCAGGAGGCGTGCTCGCAGTATCACTGGCTACAACCAGCAAGCCATCCGCAGCCCGCTGCATAGCCAGAGACTTCGCCAGTGAAACCGGCTCATAACATGAAATATGGCTGGTAGCTTCGCACTCCTGGACGGCTTTTAGCTCTAACGCACCCAGCCTGCCGATTAAATGTAAGTGCAAATCTGGCTTTTTCTTAACAGCAGATGCGAAAACCTTCAGCGCGGGTTCAATCCGACATTCAGGATCTGACAAGGAGAAGCTTCCTGTATGAACGATGTTCACGGTGTCTTTTGCAAAACTCCATGTTTCGCTGTGATCATCAACAGCAAAATGCGGCAGAATGTCCACTTTGTCTGTATCCATGCCAAGGGCTGTTACTTCTTCAACAATTCTCTGATTAACCCCGATCGCCAAATCCGGATGCCTTAAAAAGTTTTTTGCAATTATTCGCTCAAAAAAAGATCGTAGATAATTTTTCCGCTGTGCCCGAAATGGGTGAACCAACCAATTATCACGAAAATCGGCCAACCAGTAGCAACCAAAAAACCTGGAAAATCGACGACCAGCCCAGTGTATCGACTCAGGAGGACTGGTAGTGATCACCCAATCAGGATTAAAGGGCAGTGCATCTTTGGCGACCATACAGGCTCTTTTCGTCCAGCGAATGTCAGGATCAGGCCACAACAACCAGTCTCGCAAGAAATCCCGAAATTTTGGCTTGGATGTGCTTTCAGACATGGCTTCGGGCTGCACATGAGGCACGACAACACCAGATATACCATCAGGCAGAGCTGGCGCTACCACAAAGACCTGACACCCCAAGTCCTCAAGCGCCTTAACCAAAAAATATGGGCGCCGGGCGCCACCGGATATCAATGGCGGAAAATGGCGCGCAAACAACACTATGTTTGGTTTAAACCCCATTTATTCACCCAGTTTCTATTCTTAAGGATATACCCTGATTTACAAGTTATAGTTTTGCATAACCTCACCAAGATTCAAGAATGACCAGATTTTCAATCGACCGTCCTGCTCGCCGGTTTTATGCTTTGCCAAAACATCTTCTATGGTCTTTTTCTCAATGATATTGTGCAAATTACGATGCCCTCCCAATAAAGAATCACGGATAAAATCGTAACTTTCATTCCTGAACCAGCTTGCATCTGGTGCCGAAAAGCCCTGTTTCTCCCGGTTATATATTTCCTCTGGCACAAATCTGGAAACCATATGGCGCAAAATTGCCTTACCATCGGTACGGCGAACCTGTTGAGCTGTAGCTTGTTGATTCTCCCATCCCCGAATATCAGCCAATTTAGCCTGAATCGGCATTTCACAGGCCAAATCCACCATGTCATTATCCAAAAACGGGACTCTGGTTTCCAAGCCATGGGCCATGGAGACCTTATCTTCAACGAGCAAAAGGCCATTCATAAAAGTTTTGGCTTCAAAATATAACGCCCAATTTAAGAACTGCTCCGTAGTCTTTGCCTGGCGCGCCTCTTTGGGAAAAATACTTGTGAAAATATCTCGCCCGTTAAAACCTGATAATTGCCCGGCAACTGGACTTAATAATTGTATAACACCCGCATCGTCTTTCTCCAGGCGATGCCAATAAGCATATGAACCATCAACAAATTCGTCAAAACTACTTGCTGGCAAGCCATGAAAATATCGCCACGGATAGCCTCCGAACAACTCGTCTCCCCCACACCCGGACAGTACGACTTTTTCAAACTTGCTCGCCAGTTCCGACGCCAAATAGTTTGGATAAGACTGCCCCACTCGAGGCTCATCCAAATGATAGCAAAGCGGTTGCAGACATCGCTCAAAATCATCTGATTTAATAAATACTTCAAAATGGCGGGTCCGAAATGCCTTAGCCATTAGTTCAGCCGCAGCCCGCTCATCATAGCCGCGATCATGGCCAGCGGTACTGGTATCAAATCCGGCTGTAAAGGTACGTAAGTTTTTTGTTTGTGATGCAGCAATCGCCGTGATCGCTCCAGAATCGATGCCCCCTGATAAAAATGACGACACACCAACATCACTTAATAATTGACGCTTTACCGCTTGCTTGAAGGTTTCGCCAAGCTGATCAGCCAATGCATCTTGATCAAATTCAGAATTGTCACCGGTGAAATTAAAATCCCAGAACGTATTGGCATTAAACTTATGATTATTTTCCAGCATTCTTTCTATTGGAATTGAGATATACTGCCCGGCAGGAAACAATCTAACAGTAGAAAAAAGAGTCTGATCGGAAATAAAATTCATGAATGTCAGATACTCAGCCAGACCTTCAACATTTAGTCTGGATTCTGTTTTCGGGTGAGCCAATATTGCTTTGGCTTCAGATGCAAATGTCAACACCCCGTTTTGCACCGCATAATAAAGCGGCTTCACCCCAAAACGATCCCTGGCAAGGGTCAAACTCTTTTGTTTGCGGTCAAAGATTGCCAAAGCAAACATGCCATTCAATTTAAGAAAAACATCTGATCCGTACTCGACAAATCCCGCCAACAACACCTCGGCATCACAATCGGTTTTGAATTGACAGCCCTTTGCTTCCAGATCCCGGCGCAAATCCCAAAAGTTGTAAATTTCGCCATTATAAACCATGACATAGCGCCCATCAGGGCTGTAAACAGGTTGATTGGCAGCTTCGGTAGGGTCAAGAATAGCTAACCTTCGATGAGCAAATGCAATGCCATCTTCTTGCCAAAAACCTTCCCCATCCGGCCCACGATGGGCGATAGCATCTGCCATCTTACGAATGTCTGGATTGGGAATAGGCGCGCCTGAAAAATCAATAATACCCGCTATGCCACACATTTTGCCCCCAAGCCTGTCTAAAAGCTGATCCTGATGCCATCCGCTAAACTACACTCTATAACGTCTGGTCGTATTCATAAGTGTTACACACCCATTGCAAAGATTTGGCAAGAAGCGGTTTAATTTTTTTGCAATATGCAAGTAATTCCGGATTCTGGCGGTATCTTTCGATAGACGAACCGTTAGGTGCACGCAATCCATGCATAGATACTGCAATCACCTCGGTTTGCGTTGCGTGCTGATGAAACTTTGAAAACAGCACCTGCGGAGTTAATTCAAACATGTCCGCTATCTGCTTTTGGTAAAGGTCTGGCTTTGTTACCAGATCCTCATAACGAAGAACCAGCAAGTTTTCACGCTGTGTTTCTACCAGTTTGCGAAAGCCTTGCATCTCAAGCTCCCAGGCTTCAGGTGTTACAAAGAACTCTTTACCCAAATGCTTGCTTGTCAAAACATCAAATGGATTACGGACAATATAAATCAACCCAATTTCTGCTGGAATTCTGTCCAGATACTGATGCGAGTTGTGCATCCGCTTTAGAACATGAACCCGATGCGGCTCATTCAAATATGCAAATGCACCAAAATGCACTTCCTCCTGCCCAACAATCGTATCATCAAAGCACTGCATCATTGAAGCCAGCATCCAGGTTCCTGAACGCCCACACCCGGTCAAATAAATTCTGGTTCTTGGTTTTCCAAGATCCATTGATTGCAATTTTTCTGGAAACTGCCTGCTAAAGCCCAGTGACTCCACTTGATATGCCGCGGCCCATGGATGATCTGGCTCTCGTTCAACAAGGGCGCTCCAATGCTCATATGCAAGATCAAAATCACCGTCCGCATCCGCCTTTTGCGCCGTTACCCGGTGGTATGCAGAAACCGCAGCAAAAGCCCGGTCACACAAAGCCAGCAATTGCTCATCCGGAGGGTAACTTACACGCGCCTGCTTGGCAAATTCATCCGCTATGTGCAGTGCTTCCGTATTTAATAACACTTCAAGATAACGAATAGCTGCTGCGATATCTTGTGGATGATTTTGACAAATCCTCAACAAGAATCCCATCGCAGCATCCATATCCCCTTGTGCTGCAGCGGCATCAGCCAGACTATTTAATCGCATAATATCTTCACTCATATCCATGCGAAACCCGCTCCTCTCATTTTATAAAACTTATTCTACCAACGTCCCAGACTGTCATAGCCATGCAAACAAGACTTATCCCACATGCCTGACCAGAACATTATAATGGCAGTCAATAGCAAAAGGAAATAAAATGGACGACCAGAGCACCAATATTCGCCTGCCATATCTGATTCCGGATCAGGCACAAAAACATGTAACGGTGAATGAAAGTCTTGGAATACTTGATGATCTGATCCTGCTCACAATACAATCCAGCGACCTAACAACCCCGCCGGCAAATCCCATCGCCGGACAGCGCTATATTGTTGCAGACAATGCCACCGCCGACTGGGCTGGGCGCGAGACGCAAATTGCTGTCTTTCGCGATGAAGCATGGGGCTTTCACATTCCCGATGCTGGCTGGACAGCATGGAATATTGAAAATTCTGAAATGATATTTTTTGATGGAAGCCAGTGGGCGGCAATCAGTACCTCCATCAACTCGCTTGAACAATTGCAATCTTTGGGTATTGGAACCCAAGCAAGCAGCAGCAATCCATTTTCTGCAAAATTAAACAATGCCTTATTTGCCGCAAAAGATGTGTCAGACGGGGGCTCTGGTGATATGCGCCTGGCCCTTAATAAAGAAACCAGCAGCAATATACTGTCATTGCTGTTTCAATCAGCTTGGGTTGGAAAGGCAGAAATTGGACTAGCCGGTAATGACAGCCTGGCCTTTAGAACCAGTAGCGATGGCAATTCATTCCTTGATGCATTAGTTATGGATAATTCTACCGGAATTGTTGACTTTCCACAAGGAATACAGAGCTCTTCAATCAATAATGGCCCGCTTGCCGGATTCAGGAATCTTGTAATCAATGGCAATTTCTCAATAGCCGAAAGAACTCTTTCCAGTATAGTTTCCAATCGCCCTGCCGCCATAGACCGATGGTATTATTTCGGCGGAGTTTGCGAAATATCACGGCAGGATCTGCCACCAGGAGAACTGGAGACCTTCCCCTGTTCCTCGCATTTTGCCCGCTTTGATGTACAAACCAAAGCCAATTGGCAAGGTTTTGCCCAGCGCATAGAAAATGTTACCACACTGGCAAATAGCACCGCAACCTTGTCTTTTCACATAAGAGCGCAGACAGCGACCCAGTTTCACGTTTACATATTTCAAAACTTTGGCACCAATGGCAGCCCGCAATTAACACTGCCGCCTTTTGTTTCCCAGCCAGTTTCGACAAGCTGGCAAAAGGTAAGTTTCACAACTACATTTCCCTCTATTGCCGGAAAAACCATTGATACAAACTCACACATAATCATGGTGATCTATGCCAATGCCGGATCGCCTGATCAGGATGGCTATTTTGATATTGCCAATGTGCAACTGGAACCAGGCTCAGCACCAAGCCCGATGGAATACCGCCCCCCGGCAATTGAACAAGCCCTATGCAGGCGGTACTTTCGCAAAATGGATGTTTTTGTACCAGATTCACAAGCACAGTTGGGAATAATAAATATGCGCAGCGCCCCTACTATTACTGGTGGCGGGACAGGGTTTTCACCAAATGGAACCACAGCAAACTCGCTAATAGCCAGTCAGGCCACAGGTGCAATCCAAACACTATCTCTGGATGCGGAGCTATAAACATGCCCAACCAATATAAAAGTCTCAAAAGATCATACGAAAAGATTACTGCGCCCGATGGCTCTGAATTTCATGTACCCTCTGACCGCCTGAACCGGGATTTTGCAGAATTGACAGGCAATGGCAGCCGCACGCCAGGCCCTGAAGAAACCGGCCCTGAACTTGTCATTGGATCTGCTGACGAGTAAGCCGTTTACAGGCATAATTACCTATTGGGACTTGTCGTTCTTCACCATGGATTTGATGGCCTTTTGCTGGGTAATGAACTCGCGAAGAGGTTGGGCCGGAGAACCAGCAAGCGTAACGTCATCCCCAATAGGCTTGGTAACCAGTGACATCATCCCAACCATTACCCTATCACCAATGCTGGCACCGTTTCTTATTGCGCCCAGCGGCGAAACCCAGCACTCTTTGCCGACTTTTACACTGCCGCCCAAATGACATTGCGATATTAAATAACTATGCTCGCCGACCTCACAATTGTGCGCGACATGAACCAGATTATCAACCCGCGCCCCTCTGCGGATAATGGTGTCATCAAGCGTACCGCGATCAATACAGGCACAGGCACCAATCTCAACATCATCCTCTAATACCACACCACCAAGATGAGGGAATTTGAAAACCTCCCCGCTATCCAACCTTTCATAGCCAAAGCCATCCTGCCCGATAGAGGAACTACTGTTTATGGTTACATTGCGCCCAAGCCTGGTGTTTTCATACAAATGGACATTGGCATGAATAACGCAGTCCTCACCGACCACGCAATTTTGATCTATTACCACATTTGGGCCAATAAAAGCGGAAGAGGAGATTTTACTGGAAGCGTGAATTACTGCGCTTGGGTGTATGCCAGCAGCCATTTTCTTGACAAAAAAATGATTGACCATTTGCGCAAACCGCAATCGTGGAACGTCAACAAACAACAGTGTTTTGTCATCACTTCCATCAACCTTTAGGTTAGACGGAACCAATAAAACTGCAGCCTTGGAACTGGCAACATATGAAGCCCCGCGCTCTGAACTTGATGTTACAAAACTAATGTCACCGGCAGTCGCAGAACTTATACTTGCAGGCTTGTGTATCAAGACAGCTTTTGAGCCGGTTACTTCGCTAATAGAGCTTTGAAGAAATTCTACGATTTCAGATAAAGGAACAGTCACGATCAAACTTTCAGAGCTATTATTCAAAACAAAACAGGATGACAGAGTCAATTAGCTATGGGCCATGTGGGAGGTCGGGATGTAGCAGCATAGTCATAAAACCCTTTTTTGGTTTTTCTACCAAGCCAACCGGCATCTACATAGCGAACCAGTAACGGGCATGGCCGATATTTCGGATCAGCAAGGCCATCATGCAATACCTCCATAATCGCAAGGCACGTATCTAATCCGATAAGGTCTGCCAGCTCCAATGGCCCCATTGGATGATTGGCGGCTCCTTTTAATGTGGCATCTATGGATTGTACGCTGCCAACACCTTCATGCAGCGTATAAATTGCCTCATTGATCATAAGGATTAAAATCCTGTTCAAGATAAATCCTGGAAAATCCTTAGCCTCAACTACCGTTTTGCCCAGGCCCTCGACAAAATTCACGCACTGCTCAAACACACTGTTATCAGTTGAAAAGCCTCTAATGATCTCTACCAATGGCATTATTGGTGCAGGATTCATAAAATGAATTCCAATGAATTTCTCCGGCCTGTCCGTATGATTAGCCAGTCTTGTTATGGAAATTGAAGAGGTATTGCTGGCAATAATTGTTTCTGGAGGAAGGTGTTTACAGAGCCTTTCAAGCAGATCCTTTTTCTTTTCTTCGTCCTCGGTTATTGCCTCAACAACAAGATCACAATCTGAATATGACTTAATATCAGAGGCTTGCGTGATGTTAGCAAGCACGCTTTCTACGGTTTTGCCTTCTATTGGCTTTACACGTAGTGATTTTTTAATTGAACGGGTAAGCCTTGCTAAAGATGCCTCATAACTCTGTACAGAAGAACTACTGATAACAAGCTTGTAATCATTCATCGCACAAATTTGTGCGATCCCCTGCCCCATTATGCCAAAACCCAAAACTCCAATAGACTCAATCTTATGCACGACCATCCCTTTTCTTTTCTTGAAGAATTGTTATAATACATTCCATCTAAGCGTCTAGTGACTAAGCGTCTAGTGACAATGAACAAATTACTCTGAGAATAAATTACTCTGGGAATAAATTACTCTGAGAGCAAATTCCCCTGATCACCCCGCATATTGATACCCACCTCAAGATATGGCTCCGGCAAAACCTTTCCATAGGTGGAAAAAGATGGTCATCTTTCCTGTCATGCTATATACACTCGGATTTGGCAAAACAGATTAAAATGCACTCAACTAAACGCACATATTTGCACCGCCTGGAAGCCGAAGCAATTCGGATCATGCGAGCGGTCGCTGTGGAGTTTGAGCGCCCGGTACTAATGTACTCGGTTGGAAAAGACTCGTCCGTATTGTTGCGAATTGCCCAAAAAGCTTTCTTCCCTGCTGCAATCCCTTTTCCACTATTACATATAGATACCGGTTGGAAATTTGCCCAAATGATAGCATTTCGAGATAAGATTTGCCGTGAAGCTGGCGTAGAATTAATAGTGCATACCAATGAACAAGGCCGCAAGGACAACATCAACCCATTTAATCACGGTAGTGCCCGCTATACTGATATTATGAAAACCCAAGCCTTGCGTGAGGCCCTAAACTTAGGAAAATATGATGGGGTCATTGGCGGGGCGCGCCGGGATGAGGAAAAATCGCGAGCCAAAGAACGTATGTTCTCTCATCGTTCAAAAAGCCACCAGTGGGATCCAAAAAATCAACGCCCTGAGCTTTGGTCTTTATACAATACCCGGCTGAACCCTGGTGAAAGCATGCGAATATTTCCTCTATCCAATTGGACTGAAATGGACATTTGGAACTATATTTATCTCGAAAGAATTCCAATTGTGCCGCTTTATTTTGCTAAAAAACGTCCTGTAGTAAAGCGTGATGGCATGTTGATCATGATAGATGATGACCGCTTTCAATTAGAACCGAATGAGGTTGTCGAAGAACGTTCAATTCGGTTCCGAACTTTGGGTTGTTATCCGCTTACTGGAGCAGTTGAATCAAGGGCGGCTACTTTACCAAAAATCATTCTTGAAATGCAGCAAGGCGCACGTTCTGAACGGGCAACTCGCCTGATTGACAATGACGAAGCGGCCTCCATGGAAAAAAAGAAACGCGAGGGATATTTCTAATGCCAGATCCCTCCAGCTCAGACACTGAATTGCAGGCACTCACCCGTAAGCAAAACACTAAATCACTGTTACGATTCATCACTTGCGGCAGTGTTGATGACGGAAAAAGCACCTTGATTGGGCGACTGCTTTATGACGCAAAAGTATTGCATCAGGATCAGTTGGAAGTTTTGCAAAAAGACAGCAGGAACTGCAATGCCGGTTCCGAGAATATTGATTTTGCCATGCTGGTCGATGGCCTGGCTGCTGAACGCGAACAAGGCATTACCATTGATGTTGCTTATCGTTATTTCTCGACGTCTAATCGCAAATTTATTGTTGCTGATACGCCGGGACACGAACAATACACCAGAAATATGGTCACTGGCGCCTCCACCGCGGATCTAGCCATATTGTTGATAGATGCGCGCCAGGGATTATTAACCCAAACGCGCCGCCATGCCTTTATATTGTCATTGATCGGGATCAAACATGTTGTGTTGGTTGTCAATAAAATTGATTTGATGGACTATAACGAGCAGGTGTTCATTGATATTAAGCAACAGTTTGGGAAGTTCGCTTCAGAACTTGATTTTTCCAGCATTGATGCAATTCCGGTTTCTGCATTATGCGGCGACAATATAATCACAAACAGCCCCAATATGCCCTGGTATTCGGCAGAGGCCTTGCTTCCATTTCTCGAAAATATTGAGATCGAAGATCGCTCAAGTGATTTGTTTCGGTTTCCGGTGCAATGGGTGTGTCGGCCGGATCTTAATTTTCGCGGCTTTGCCGGAACCGTGGCCAGTGGCGTGGTTAAAGTTGGTGATGAGGTTATGGTTACTGCATCACTCAAGCGCAGCAAAATTGCACGCATTGTAACTTTTGATGGCGATGTACCAATAGCTGAGGCCGGAGATGCTGTGACACTAACATTGAATGATGAAATTGACATTAGTCGCGGTGATGTGTTGACGCATATTGGACAACCCCAGGATCATGGCGACCAGTTTCAAGCCCGTATGATCTGGATGAGCCAGGAACCAGCCCTGGTCGGGCGCTCATATCTGTTAAAAATTGGCGAACAGACCACACCAGCCCAAATCACTGATCTAAAATATACAATCAATGTTAATTCTCACGAACATGTGGCTGCTACGCATTTAGAGATGAATGCGCTTGGTGTCTGTAATTTTGCAACCGCACGTCAAATTACATTTGACCCGTATGATCAAAATGCTGTCACCGGCTCGTTCATTTTAATTGACCGCATCAGTAACGCCACTGTTGGCGCTGGCATGATTAATTACGGCTTGTTTCGTTCGCAGAACATCTTCTGGCAATCATTTGAAGTCAACCGTGAAACCCGCTCTGAATTGAAAAACCAGACCCCGGCAATTCTATGGTTTACCGGCCTGTCCGGTTCGGGCAAATCCGCTATTGCCAACGCCGTTGAGAAAAAAATGCTTGCAGACGGTTATCACACTTACCTGCTGGATGGGGATAATATACGCCACGGCTTAAACAAGGATCTGGGTTTTACCAATGCCGATCGGGTGGAAAACATCCGCCGGATCGCAGAGGTCGCGCGTTTAATGGCCGATTCAGGCCTGATAGTGCTGGTGTCTTTTATTTCCCCGTTTGAGCTCGAGCGAAAAATGGCCCGTGAAGTAGCCGACGATATAGATTTTTATGAAATCTTTGTCGATACACCAATAGAGGTCTGTGAGGAGCGAGATGTAAAAGGTCTTTATGCCAAAGCACGAGCGGGCGAATTAAAGAATTTCACCGGCATCAGCTCTGCTTATGAAGCACCCATACATGCAGATCTACATTTAGATGGCGCAAATGCGACGCCCGAAGAGCTTGCCAAAATAGTTACCGAAATCATTTCCTGGCAACGATAATCGCGCTATTACTGGTTCTCTACATTCTGTATTTAAGGCTGCCTGTATCACAGCACTGAACAGGGCTCTTACCCTTATGCATCTCTGATTTGTTAGACTGCGACATATTTGATTACCCCGTAAATAGCTATTGCCCAATACGCACAAACCCGCCAGACTATCTTGCATGACAGCCTTGAAATATTCTGGACATTGCGGGTGCGGCGCCGTGCGGTTCATGGCCACAGGCAAACCGAAATTTGTTGGAGTTTGTCATTGTTCTGATTGTCGTAATTATACCGGCGCGGTATTTTCGACTTTCGTTGGCTTCTTGAACGAACAAGTTAAATGGCTGGACGAACCGCGCAGCACTATCAGCAGCTCTCCCGGCGTAGCCCGTGGGTTTTGCGCCAAATGCGGAACCCCCATGTCGTACAAGGGACAAAAATGGGCGGGTGAAACACATTTATTTTTGGGCACATTTGACGACCCGGAAGCGCTGCCCATACAGGGGCCAATGGGCCAAGTTTTTGAGCATGAGAAACTATCTTGGGTGAAATTATGAAACCGAACAATCCACGCGACCACCTATCAACTCATGATGTGTTGAACCAACCGCCTTTGCCCGGTGATTTTGATCTGTTTAGCGACCCGGCCATGCAAGACAGTTTGGCCATGGCCGCGTCACGCCTGATTAAATATGGTGGCGCTGATAGTGGCTTGGCCCAACAGGCAGAACATTTTGGCAATTTTGGCAAGCTGGCCGGCAGTGAACATAGCCGGGAGCTTGGGCGACTGGCCAATGAAAACCCGCCAATTCTGCGCGCCTTTGATGCCAGAGGGCGGCGCATTGACGAAATTGAATATCACCCGGCCTATCATCAATTGATGGCAATGGGCCTGGATAATAATGTCGCCTCTATCGCATGGACCAGCAAAAATGCCGGTCACATTGCCCATGCCGCTTTGGGACAGATGATGTCATGGCCTGATACCGGTGTTGGCTGTCCGATGACCATGACCTATGCCGTAGTTCCGGTCTTGCAAAACGACGAATGGGCAGCCAAAAACTGGCTGCCGGGTGCTTTGGCTGGCAAATACGACCAAAGATGCTGCCCGCCCGAAGAAAAATACGGGCTTACATTTGGCATGGCCATGACCGAGAAACAGGGCGGATCTGACCTTCGCACAAATACCACCAAAGCAAAAACCGCAAATGATGGCGAGGCCGAATTAACCGGGCACAAATGGTTTTGCTCGGCACCGATGAGTGATGCATTTTTGACTTTAGCCTATGAGGAAGATGGTTTGTCGTGCTTTTTAGTGCCAAAGTGGAAGCCAGATGGAAGCCGCAATGCCATTGAGATTCAACGGCTAAAAGACAAGATGGGTGATCGCTCCAACGCCAGTAGCGAGATCGAATATCGCGGCGCCTGGGCAAAACGTATTGGCGAGCCGGGGCGCGGCATAGCCACCATCATCAATATGGCACACCATACCCGTTTTGACTGTGTATCCGGCTCTGCTGCCGGAATGCGCAAATCGGTAAAACTGGCGGCACATCATGCGTCATACCGCACTGCGTTTCAGCGCAAATTGATCGACCAGCCATTGATGCAGAACACTTTGGCTGATCTGGCACTGGAATCCGAGGCGGCCATGGCCCTGGCATTTGCGGTAGCCGCCAGCTTTGATGCGGCACCGAGCAACCCATATCAGGCGGCTTTGTCGCGGGTGCTGACCCCGATTGCAAAATACTGGGTATGCAAGCGCCAGCCGTCCGTGGTGGCTGAGGCTTTGGAATGTCTTGGCGGGGTTGGCTTTGTTGAGGAAACCGGAATGCCAAACCTGTTTCGCACCTCGCCACTTAACAGTATATGGGAAGGATCTGGCAATGTGATTGCTTTGGATATCATGCGCGCCATGAATAATGAAAAAGTGTCCGCCATATTTGCCGATGATATGAGCCGAATTGGTGACGAAATCACAGATTTGCGCACCCTTACTGACTGGCTGATTGAAAACAGCAATGCCGATCCACGGCTGTTTGCCGAACGCGCGGCCATTGCCTTTGCTGCTGATGCCCTGCCCGCTGGCCCTTTGCGCGAGGCATGGATTAGTTTGCGCCTGCAATCGCCCAGTCACATATGGGGTGCCAATGCTGCCCAAATTGATCGTGAGGCTCTGTTAAAGCGCACACAGGGTTGGTGAAACGAAGGTCAGGGTTATGGCCCTACAATCAAAATAAATATCACGCTAAATTCAGTAATGTTGCAAATATTCAGCCTTTGTGATAGGAGAATTTCTTATAACGGCGTTCATTATTACTAACAATCAGCCAAAAGGAAGCGGCTGAATTTCTGGGGGCAGAAATGCATAAGACAGGTATAATATTTATAATTGGTTTTCTTCTTTTTTCTCAAAATGCAATTGCACAAAGACTGGATTTCAACTCTGCTATTTTGCCTAGCCACAGATCAGTCGCCGTCAATGATACTTTTAGCCATTTCGCCGTAATTATTAATTCCTCCAGCACCGATACCTTTACCAATTGCCGTTTGCGGGCCACTGGTAATATTGCTGGGGATGATGAAGCCTTGCGCCGGGCCAGCTTCACCTACCAGACCGTTGACGCAAGTAATAACTTAACCGGAACACCCAATACCCCGGTCGACATTCCGCCTGGTGGCACACAGCATTTCGTGTTTTCCATGGATGCCGGAGCGATAATAAGCAATATCAACGCCTTTGTCGGCCAAACCATCTATATAGTATGTGATAATGCTTCTGGGCAGGAATTCACCTATCTAAACACATCTTCCTTATTTTACTCAGATATTAAAGCTCCCATGGATGCTCTGGCCATTGCATCAACCCCATCAAATGATGGCGTAATGCGTATTTCCAGCGCCGGGGCAACCGGAGCCTTTTCGTTAGCTGCAACCAATCTTGGATCCGCAGGGGCCAACGAGAACGTCATAGTAACACCAACTTTGGAAGTTCAAACTGAACGATTTGCCTTTAACCGCGAACTGGTAACAAGCAATGCATTTTCAAAACTCGCGGAACTTTCTATTTGCGAAACCAATCCGTCTGATGGCACTTGTCTGGCCCCGGCGGCAGCCAGCGTCACTGCCTCTTTAGGCACCGGGGTCTCTACATTTAGCGTGTTTGTTACTCCAGATGCCGAATTAGGAGCTGCACTTTTGCCGCAATGGCTGCGCATCACGGTTAATTTTGTTCCTGAAACTGCTGCATCAGATGAAATCGCAGGCCGAACCAGTGTGGCATTGCAAGCGCCGGGCACCTTAACTGGTTCTGCGGATACCTTTGCCGGACTTAGTCCTGGGCTATATACATTTCGCTCCCGCCCTCACATTTTTACTGCAGCCGCCGGTAATAAAGATGGCGAGTTTATCGTGTTTGACCCCCCCACTCCCGCCGCCAGTGATAAGCTGGGAAGAACAGCCAATGCTGATAATCCACTTATGCATTCAGGATGGGGCTTGGGAATTTTATTTGCAAGACTGTTTGATGGCGGCAATGTTGCTCTGCCAGTAAAGCTGGATGATACATCCAACATTGCCAATCTTTATAATGATATTCGTAACCCAAACGATCCCGACAAACCACCAAACGGAACCGCAGTAACGCCCCCTGCACCAAGAACACATAATGGAATGAGCTATACCATGGTTCGCGACCCGCAGGATTGGCCCGGAGATGAATTGGTCTTGCTGCAAAAGGCTGCCAATGACACCACGATGAAGAATTTTACCAACAATCTGGGAATTGCCCTTAACAATAACGCCACCCTTTCAGTGCCCGTGCGCAACCCGGCTACCGGCGCCGTAGAAGGAACCTTAAACCTTGGCCCCAATGATAC
>JALSYJ010000299.1 GCA_027071965.1 Robiginitomaculum sp.
ATATTGATGCTTTGGACGATCACGCCATTATTTTATATGGCGCTACCGGGGCAATGAGCGATGTTGACTGGCTTCAGCATTTGGGCAGAAAAGACGGCCAATTGCGCGAACCCACAATGACCATAGATAATGTATATGCGCTTATGAAGGCCGTACAATCCGGCGCAGGAATTGCCGGCCTGCCCGATTATGTGGCAGCCGACAACCCCGCTTTAATCCGGGTGCTCCCTGAGGCCCGCGGCCCAGGCTTTGATATTTATTTTGCCTATCCGGAAGAATTACGCCGCTCCAAACGCATACAGGCTTTTAGCGATTTTCTTACCCGACAAATGCGTGCAAGCAGGGCTTGAGATCAATATTAGCCAATCGTCACATATGCATTTTTGCATAGCAGCTACTCTATTTCGCACCTAGAAAGTCAGGATTAGCTTCCCTATATGTCTTTTGAAGCTGCTTTAGTGGCTTCGGCCCGTTTCCCCGACCCCCTATCGAACGGAACGGAAATTTACCGCTGGCCTCCTCCTCCCCCTTGTGAGGCTGATGCGAAGACTTTAGGGCCGGGTGCACATCAAGTGACCCGGCCTTTTTTTATGCAAATTTATGAGTTTTGCAAGGTTTCTCGCAACATTTCTAGCTCCAGCCATTGTTCTTCATATTGTTGCAGCTTGTTAGACTTCTTTTCCAGTTGCATGCTTAAAGCGTTAAACCCTTCCGGGTCTTGCCGGTATAAATCGGGATCTGCCAATTTATTTTGTAAATCTGATATTTCTGTTTCAAGTTTTGCAATTGTTGCGGGCAGGGTTTTTAAGGCGTGCTTGTCCTTAAAGCTCATAACGCCCTGTTGTTTTGGCTTTGCAATTGCTGGTTTGTTCTTAGGTTTTGTGGGCCTAGTTTCATTGATTTGCACTTGCGGCCTTGGAATATCAGAATAGCCGCCTGGATGCACACGCCACTTGCCATCCCCCTCAAATGCAATGGTGCTGGTAACCACCCGATCAAGAAAGTCCCGGTCATGGCTGACCAGTAATACGGTTCCGGGATATTCAGACAGCATTGCCTGTAATAAATCCAGAGTCTCCAGATCCAGATCATTTGTTGGCTCATCAAGTACCAGAAAATTCGATGGTAGCGCAAAAGCCCTAGCCAGCATGATTCTGGCTTTTTCACCACCGGATAAAACCTTGACTTTGGTTCTGGCCTGATGAGGAGCAAACAAGAAGTCCTTCATATAGGCGTGAACGTGCTTAATTTTACCGTTTATCTCAATATGATCTGATCCTGAATTGACCAAAGCCTCGGCCAGTGTCCAGTCAGGGTTCAGCACCGTGCGGCGTTGATCCAGCGTAGCTATCTGCAGGTTTGTGCCTGATTTCACATTACCGTAATCGGGCTGTAATGTCTCTGTAAGCAGACCCAGCAAGGTAGATTTGCCGGCACCATTGGGGCCAACAATGCCAATACGGTCTTTGGCCCTAATACGAATAGAAAAATCCCGGACAGGACATATGTCTCCATAGGATTTATTCAGGTTTTTAGCTTCAATTACTTGTTTGCCGGATTTTTCAGCAATCCCGGCTTCCAGCTTTACCTGTCCTTGCGGGCCTTGATAATTGCGTTTTTGGGCGCGCAAAGCATGCAGATCTGCAAGTCGGCGCTGATTGCGTTTGCGCCGTGCGGTCACCCCATAGCGAAGCCAGTGCTCTTCACGAACAATTTTGCGCGCCAGTTTATGCTGATCCAGTTCCTCTTCGGCCAAAACTTTGTCGCGCCAGTCTTCAAACCCGGCAAATCCTTTGGAGAACTCTCTGGTCTGGCCACGATCAACCCACACGCACGAAGTTGATAAACGCGAAGCAAAGGCCCTGTCATGGCTAATAATCACCATAGCCGATTTCTGCGCTGCCAAAAAATTCTCAAGCCATTCAATAGCAGGCAGGTCAAGAT
>JALSYJ010000300.1 GCA_027071965.1 Robiginitomaculum sp.
ACAAGCCCGGCCAAAATCGCAAAGTCCAGTTTGCGTCCGGTTTTGGCGGCTATGCTTTCGCCGACTGGCACCTTTTCGGTGGGCTTCATACCCTCCGGCGTCATCTCAAACGCCCAAGCCAGCAATAACACTATAGGAAAGCCGATAAGTAACAGGGTTACGACAATAGTATCAAACCAGTGCGGCAGGTTCAGGGCGCTTTCCAAGACGCCAGAAACCTGCATCAATATCCAGCCAACCACCGCATATACCCCGGCAATACGGAACATATTACGGCGGCGAAGTTCGGTGAATAATTTATTCAAAATGAGTTCCCGCAATCTATTTAGCAACTATTTGTTAGCATGCACAATTCCTTACCACAAATAATCTGTATTCAAATAATAAATTATATTGCGCAGAATTGCTCCCATGCTTTGAAGCTCACCCTTAAGTGCAGCATACCCTGTTTGGTTGAGTCTTGAACAAAAAATACACAGAAACGGGATGCATTTATATATAGCCGTGCTATGGTAAGGTTTTGTTAACCTTTACTGACTCGTTCAGCCTCTAAATCAACCCAAACCGGTATCAGCAATGGCAAATTCCAGAACTTCCAAATCATCACAGAGCACAGTTATCGAAATTGATCCGCTACCGCAGGATCGAGGTAAGCTGACCCTTTCAGAAGATACTGATGCGCCAGTTAAAACCGATGCTAATCCGCAAGGCCCATCGCGTGCAACTGCCTCGCCACGGGGCACAGGCTGGATATTGGCAACCGGCGCTATTATTGCCTTATTATGGTCGGCGGGCGCTATTGCCTATATTGCTGGAATGGTTGGAGTTTCAAACCTGCAATCCCTGCCCGCTGCGCAAATGGCCGGATTGTTTTTTGGAGCGCTAGGCCCGGCATTATTCATCATTGCCCTAAGCTGGGCCATTCGTGAAATCATCATTTTTGCCAGAGCCACAACGCAAATTCAAAACATGGCCGAGCGCTTTGCAGATCCGGCCAAATTTGTACAGCAGGACGCCAAAGTCATGGCTGATGCCGTCTCCACACAAATGTCCAATATGAATGCATCTGTTGAAGGTGCCCTGGCCCGGCTAGGGGCAATGGAAGAAGTTCTGGAGCACCACACCCGTTCCTTTGCAAAAGCTGAAAACAGCGCCAGAGAAAGAACCGACAACCTTATCAATGATCTGCGCCGGGAGCGCGAGGCAATTACTGAACTTGCAGATCAACTGGATCAAAAAACCGCAGATATTGCTGTTACCATATCCGAGCAGTCAAAAATGGTGGTCTCGGCTGCCGATATTGCCAATGCGCAAAGTGCCGAAAGCAGTAAAATGCTATCGGAAGCAACTATCCGCCTTGAACAGTGCGGCCACAATGCAGCCAATGAAGCTGAAAGAATTGGGCAAAAACTGGAACAGGCCAGTGAAAAACTTGATAAAACCGCCCTTTCACTGACCACATCGCGCCAGGATATTCAGGCAAGTGCATCTTCGCTCGATGCTTCCCAGGATAAAGTTTCCGAGGCATTAGACGCGCGCAAAGGCGAAATACTGGAATTGCTGGACACTTCCAGACAGTGTGCCGAGCAATTGCAATCAGCCAGCAAAGAAAGCGCCATGCAAATAAGCCAGACGCTGGAAGAAAGCCTGAAACAGGCCAGACATTACACAAGCATTATGCGCGAAGAAGGCAATACCTTTGCCGGAGAACACCATGCCCGGGCCGAAGAATTACAAAATGCGGCTGAGCAGGCCAAGGCAGCGCTTGATACCTATGCTGATGCAATTACCAGACGCATGGAACACGCCAATGAGGCCAGTTTTACCGCATCATCATGGGCAGATAAAACATTGGAAAAACTGCAAGAAGCCACAAATGCTCTTGATGAGCGCTTACAATCGCTTCCCGAAG
>JALSYJ010000301.1 GCA_027071965.1 Robiginitomaculum sp.
TTCCGCCGCCATGAGCAATAAGTCTACACCCGAAGCACAGGAGTCCTTTGGATTTCGCAAGGTGCCCAAAGCTGAAAAAGCAGGCCTGGTCAAGGAAGTCTTTGACAAGGTGGCGGATCGCTATGATTTGATGAATGATTTTATGTCATTTGGTATTCACCGGATATGGAAAGATATGGTGATCCATCGTGCCAACCCGCAACCTGGAGAATTACTGGTGGATGTGGCCGGGGGCACTGGTGATTTGTCGCGCAAGTTCATTGCTACTGCCGAAAAGGTAAGGCTTCGCCGGGGCGGGGCACCTGCCACGGCCATAGCAACAGATATCAATGCCTCAATGTTGCTTTGCGGGCGCAAGGCGGAGGATCCCAAAACCTTGTACTGGGCGTGTGGCAATGCCGAGCAATTGCCGTTTGCTGACAATACAGCAGATGTATTGACCATAAGCTTTGGCATTCGCAATGTTACTGACAAGCCCAAAGCCTTGCGGAACATGTTGCGTGTCTTAAGGCCGGGGGGGCGGTTCCTGTGTCTGGAGTTCTCCAAACCCATCGCACGGGCCATAGAGGTCCCTTATGATCTGTGGTCATTTAATGCTATCCCGGCCCTTGGGGAGCTGGTTGCAGGTGATCGGGACAGTTATCAGTATCTGGTGGAAAGCATTAGAAATTTTCCCGATCAGGAAAGCTTTGCTGAAATGATGCGGCAATCGGGCTTTGCACGGGTTTCTTACAGCAATTTTACCGGCGGCATTGCCGCTTTGCACACGGGGTGGAAAGCTTAGACCATGAGTAAACTGACCAGCTTTTTCCGGCTGATCGGCGCGGGCTTTGTTCTGGCCCGCTATGATGCGCTGGTTCCGCCGACATTTTCCGGGCTTGTGCCTTCCAGCTTGCGGCTTGTAGGGTTTGTTTCGCGCTTTGGAAGATCAATACCGGTTGGAAATCGTGGAGAGCGCTTGGCCCGGGCTTTGGAGCGGCTGGGGCCTTCTTATGTAAAGCTGGGCCAGTTTCTGGCAACCAGGTCTGATATATTGTCTCGCGAGACAATAGAGGGGCTATCTACCCTAAAAGACCAGATGGAGCCTTTTTCACAAGAACAGGCGACGGCAATACTGGCAAAAGAATTTGGCGAAAACTGGCAAGAATTATTTATAGAGTTTGGCCCAGCAATTGCCGCGGCATCTGTGGCCCAGGTACACAAGGCCAGCACCAAGAATAAAAAACAGATAGCGGTAAAGCTATTGCGTCCGGGCATAAGGGATCGTGTTTTCAAAGACATAGAATCTTTAGAGATGGGGGCAAAATTATTGGAGCGCTGGCTTCCTTCTTCACGGCGGCTGGAGCCTGTGCGCTTTGTGGCAACGGTTGCGCGCTCCTTATTGCTGGAAATGGACCTAAGAATGGAGGCAGCAGCCTGTTCAGAGCTTGGAGAAATAGCAGAAGATATTAAGGGCGTATATATTCCCCAACCCGACTGGGAGCTGACCAGAGAGCACATTCTAGCAATTGACTGGGTGGATGGTATTGCCCTTACAAGCGTGCAGGAATTGCAGGCTTCACAAACAGACATGGTCGAACTTGCGAAAATAATTTCAGCCAGCTTTTTGGCTTTTGCCCTTAATCACGGCGTGTTCCACGCAGACCAGCATGAGGGTAATCTGTTTGCTTTGGCTGACGGGCGACTTGCTTTGGTCGACTTTGGGATTGTTGGGCGCATTGGCCCCGCGCAGCGCCGGTATCTGGCTGAAATTCTGTACGGGTTCCTAAAACGGGATTACCGCAGGATTGCCGAAGTGCACTTTGAGGCTGGATACGTTCCCAAAACCCATCTTGTGGATGACTTTGCCCAGGCCTTGCGCGCTGTTGGTGAGCCGGTTTTCGGCAAAAGGGCCAGCGATGTATCCATGGGCCGGTTATTGCTGCAATTGTTTACAATAACCGCTCGATTTGACATGCATTTGCGGCCGGAGTTGGTTTTGCTGCAAAAAACCATGGTACAGGTTGAAGGGGTTGCCAGATCTTTAGACCCTGATCATGATCTTTGGGGGGCCGCGGCCCCGATCATCGAGGAATGGATTAAGCGGGAGCTTGGGCCAGAAGGGCAATTAAACGAAATAGCGGACGATTTGCTGGATTTGCGCGATGCGGTTCGGGAGCTGCCCGCTTCCTTGCACAATATGGCCGAGATAGTCCGGCAAACCAGTGACAGGGGTTTTGCGCTGGATGATGACAGCCTGAAGCGTCTGAGCCGGGGGCAGGCACGGGCACACCGGATTAGGGACACTTTTGTGGCTGCCGCTGCTCTTGTGACAGGTTTGGCCGCACTAAAGTGGTTGTTGTAACGGCCTGTTATATGTGCGCAGGATTTTTCTAACTCGGAAAAGCCATTGCTTTGGCAAGATCAAGCAGGCGCCGACGTGGCTCTTCACCCAGTGAGTAATAAGCTCTGACCAGTTCCATGGTTTCACGCTGTGAAAGCACATCTGATGGCAGGGCTTCGCTGTCATTGGCAGCATCCTTATCGCTTAATCCATCATAAAAATACTGCACAGGAACATGCAAGGCTTCTGAGAGGTCAAACAGGCGGCTGGCACTGATTCGATTGGCAGCACATTCATATTTTTGAATTTGCTGAAACCGGATACCTACCTGTTCGCCGAGATTTGCCTGGGTAAGGCCCAATAAACGCCGACGACGACGTAAACGGCTACCAACGTAAATATCAATAGAGTTTGTCATATGCTTTCTCCGGTTTGCTGTGCGAGACCCTTCGCAAGGCTGAACCAGCAAGGGGCGTGCCGTAGCTTAAGCCCTCCCCAACAGGTTGAAAAATAGAGGGATTCTATGAAGTAGTGAAGTAATAAGACAAGAAACCGTTTGAGCACACACCCCAATAAGTCAAAATTTATCAGAAACTTGTCCTAAAATGATACAGTTTCGTCCGCCTTGAGTTCATGGGCAAACTGGCGAACAAATTTTTTCAACTCCCGCATGACCTGCGTCATTTGACCTGCAATATCTGAAAAATGCTCGTGCGTCTTGAGTGTGCTTTCATCCATATACAGGTCTCTGGCAATTTCTATTTGTATTGCATGAAGATTGAGTCTGGGTCTGCCATATCGCCTTATGCTGTATCCTCCAGCATAGGGTCGGTTGTGGCTTACCGAAAAACCCTGTTTGGTAAAGGCTGTATCCAGACAATTACGCAAAGAGATATTGCAGGAGGCACCATATCTGTCACCGAGCACAATTTCTGTTATCCCGTAAGTAGGCTCCATCTGCTGACCGACCCGTGGCATTGAATGGCAATCCACCAGAACAGCAAAGCCAAAGCTCTGTTTTGCCAGCGACAGGCGGCGGGTCAATTCCTGATGGTATGGAGCATGGGCCTGTTTTATTCTTGTTGTCGCCTGCTCCCGGCTCAGACGATGAGAATAAATCGGATAATTCTGTGCCGCCAGTTTTGGAATAACGCCAAACCCGGCCTGTACCTGTGCCGAAAGCTGCTGTTCATGGCCCGGCAGGGCTTCTAAAAACATTTCAGGATCCAAAGCTTGCGGGTGGCGGTTGGCATCTGCCCATGTTCTGGGAAACAGGGCTGTTACAAAACACGCCTCCTTTAGTGCTGTTGTCGGAAACAATTGATCCACATATGCGTCTTCACAACGCCGCAGGTCACGCACAGGCAAGCGGGTTTGGCTGACAAAGGATCGCGGATATTTTCGGCCAGAATGAGCAAAAGAAAAAACCAAAGGGCTTTGCGCCGGTATCGGGCCCGAAACAGATATCGGAGGATCAAAGATCTGCTGATCGGTTTGCTTGTTTTTTCCTCGCGCCAGCTTGTTTGTTCTCCACGGCTTTGGGTGTCATTTTTCAGCAAAATAAGCTGGTTCGTCAAGCGCAGTTAATTTACCTCAATTTTACCTCCTTGTGCCAATATATTAACTTATTCGGGCGACAAGACCCGGGGAAACTGAAAAGGTTGGGTTATGGCACGAATATTACTTGCCGAAGATGACGACAGCATGCGCCGGTTTTTAGCAAGCGCCCTAGAGCGCGCCGGGCATGAAGTTGTATCGTGTGCAGATGGAGAAGAGGGTCTGGGGGCGCTTAGGGATCAGCCAACGGATTTTGATCTTTTGTTGACCGATATTGTTATGCCGGGCGTTGACGGAATTGAGCTAGCGCGAAGAGCAGCAGAAAAAGACGCCAGTCTTAAAATCATGTTTATCACCGGATTTGCTGCAGTTGCGCTTAATCCGGGCTCTGAAGCGCCAAAGGATGCAAAGGTATTATCCAAACCGTTTCACCTTCGTGAACTGGTGGCAGAGGTTGAACGGGTAATGGCGGCATAGGGCCATTTTATCTTACACCTTACAAACCCGGAGCTTGCATCTGCCTGATCTCAAGGTTATAGAGCCTTGGCAAAATGGTGCGGGCGCGTAGCTCAGCGGGAGAGCACTACATTGACATTGTAGGGGTCGACAGTTCAATCCTGTCCGTGCCCACCATTATTTGTCTCGCGGCGCGAAAATGCGCCAGGTCCAGATATGGAATCTTGCATTTTAGCAAAACGGAAAACTTCTAATGCCCTATCGCTTCGCTATTTTAAGGACGGGCTTATGTCCTCAAAGCAGGCTGCAAGGGGCGTAAATCAATACCGGCCCTGCTCCCGGAGGATATAATTTCATCGGCAGCCAGCTTGTCCTTCTGGCTAAGCGCCCACAAAAACGCAGCTCTGGTGCCGGAGCGGCAAAAGGCCAGTATTTTTCCGTCATATTTGTCCTGTGCCTTTTTAGTCTGTTCTATTTGTTCAGGGCTGATACCCTCGCGCATGGAAACAGGTATGAATACGTAATTCAGACCAGCAGCTTTTGCTGCTTCCTCAATCCGGGAGTTTTTTGGCTGTCCCCAGACCTCATCGTCCGGACGAAAATTGATCAATGTAGTGTAGCCGCTTTCTACAAGCGCAGGGATTTGCCGGGGGTGGACCTGTGGGCTGATATAAAAATTCCCATAAAGATTATGTGTTTTCATTGCAGATGCTCAATTTTTGCCAAATAAATTTAGCGGCAGTTGCAAATAGGAAATTCCGTTCTCAGCGGGCGGGGGGAAATGGCCGCCGCGTAAATTGATCTGCAAGGACGGCAAAATCAATTTAGGAAAACTCAATTGCTCATCTCGGGCCTGTCGGGCGCGAACAAATTCCTGTTCACTGGTATTGCCGTTTAGGTGAACATTATGGCGTTTTTGCTCTCCAACGGTGGTTTGCCAGGCAAATTCATCGCGTCCCAGTGCCTTATAGTCATGGCACAAAAACATTCGCGTCTCATCGGAAAACTCATAGAGTTTTTGTACTGATCTATATAAATCAACTGCGCTGCCTCCGGGAAAGTCGGTTCTTGCGCTACCAAAATCGGGCATGAACAAGGTGTCCCCCACAAACAGGGCATTGCCGGCTCGATATGTGATACAGGCCGGGGTGTGGCCCGGTGTGGCGATAATATGAATGCTTGTTTCGCCCAGCTCAATTTGGTCTTTATCATCCACCAGGCGATCAAATTGTGAACCATTAGTGCAGAAGCTGCTCTCAAAATTAAACAACGGCGCAAAATGAGCCTGCACCTTGGTAATCCCCCGACCAATTATCACCTTGGCGCCGGTTTGCTGCTTCAGGAAATTTGCAGCGCTTAAATGGTCGGCATGGGCGTGGGTCTCCAAAATCAGCTCAAATGTTAGCTGATGATCACGGCCATATTGCAGTAATTGTTCAGCATTACTGGTTTTTGTGCGGCCCGAAACCGGATCAAAGTCCAAGACCGGGTCAATTATCGCAGCTTTCATGGTTTTGTTATCCACCAGAATATGCTGAGCGGTAAAGGTACAGGGGTCAAAGAATGTTTGAACCGAAAGGCCGGTAGGTTTGCTGGTCATAGATAAATTTTCCTTAGCTTGTAATATAGTCGCAAACACAGTATTACAGCGCAAGCGCTTCTTTATATGAGTAAACCCTAATATGCAAACCTCACCATTGCAAGAAATAGAACAAAATGTAGATCAGGCCGCTGCCTTATTGCAGGCGATGAGCAACCCAAAGCGGTTGCTGGTCTTGTGTATTTTAGCTGAGGGTGAGTGCTCGGTGGGGGCTTTGGCAAAACAGGTGGATTTAAGCCAGTCTGCACTGTCACAGCATTTGGCCAGATTGCGTGATGATGGCTTTGTTACCACCCGTCGTGAGGCCCAAACCGTGTATTACTCGGTAACTGGCGAGGAAGTTCAGGCGGTTTTGCACGCACTGCATGGCCTTTATTGTTCTTAATATGCAGGACGCAAGCCTAAACCCCGCCTGAAACGTTTTCCCTTCGAAGCCCAAAAGCGGCACCTTGAAGGTTGAGGTGGAGAAATGGCCCCCAACAAGGGTCAGTGGCTAAGGTCACCGCAAATTTTCGCTGTCCCTTGAGTGATACTTGTAACACCCTGTAATTACACCAAAAAAGTACTTGATGGTAATAAAGTGCCCCTAAAATTACCCTTAAGGATACCGGCTGACCCTTAAAGCATGAGGATAAGTGCAATGGATGCCCGCACTTGCCAGAGCTGTTATAATAAGGGGGTTGGGGTGCTGCGCGCCCAAAACAGACGCTCTTTGACAGGTAAATATTTATTAAAAGCCTTATAAAATAAAAGGTTTTGTGCGATGCATTCACTGGCAAACATAGGCTATAACCCAAATGTCTTGTGCGCGACACCGCTTCTTTTTCCGCCGGAAAAATCAGAAAACAGTTTTCCGAGGATCAGGTTTTTTCCAAAACCACATTCATGTGCGATTGAATAATTTGTTCATAGCCATTTTCTTCGGCCAATGCGATACAGTCGGTTTTCCAGGATTCATTTCTTTCCAGAACTAACAGGCCGGGTAAATCTGTGGCGGGCGTTTGCTTGAAAAATAAGGGCAACACCTGATCTTCTGCGCCTTCAATGTCCATTTTTAAGGCATCGGCACCGTTCATATTGTGCCGATCAAGTATTTCGGCCAAAGGCAGGGTTTGCACCATAAATTCTTCATCAGCATGTTTCCCGGAGCGCAAATCAAAGCCAGAGGCGCCCAGGTTGCGCTGTGAGACTTGCATTCGTGCCAGACCTTTCTTGTCAGACACGGCGCAATCTTCATGGATTATGTCAAAACCCGGGTTTGTTAGCAGATTAAATTGCAGGCGCTGTTTAATTATTGGCTGTGGTTCAATGGCCAGTATTTTGCCCTTAAACTGCGGCTGGGCGGCGACAAAAAGCGAATAAAGGCCCACATTGGCACCCACATCCACAAATTTGAAGTTGGAATGTATGCGGTGTTGCAGGGCATTACGCTCCTGAACATCAAACTTGTTTGGTGACAACAAGGCCCGCTTTTCGCATAAATTATCGTTGGGATAGAAGCGAAATTTTGCACCCCACAATCGCACGTCCAGCGGATGTTTCAATCCGGTTAAAACCAGTCGGCGACAAAATGAGCCCCAAAGACTATCGGGGCGCTTATTGCTTTGCTCAATGGCCCAGGCCTGTAA
>JALSYJ010000302.1 GCA_027071965.1 Robiginitomaculum sp.
TGCCCTTTGATCATATGCTGTTTACCGGCTCAACCAATGTAGGCCGTCTGGTCATGAGTGCAGCAGCAAAAAACCTAACCCCTGTTACTTTAGAGCTTGGCGGTAAATCCCCGACTATTCTGGACGATCAATACCCCATGCAAACCGCTGTTGAAAAAATTGTCTCAGGGAAGCTGATGAACTCTGGGCAGACCTGCATTGCCCCTGATTATGTTCTGGTGCCCGAACAACGTGAAGCAGAATTTGTAAAAACCTACATAAAAACCGTACAGCGCTTTTATCCAACAATTCTGGATAATCATGACTTTACCGCAATAATTTCCGAAGGCCATTTTGAACGTATCTCTGAATTGATTGATGATGCAAAGCAAAAGGGGGCAAATGTTACGGAGATTTATCCGGAAGAATCTCAAAAACCAGCCAATACCAGAAAAATGCCCCCCAAAATTGTTACCAATATCTCCGATGACATGAAAATAGCACAAGAGGAAATTTTTGGCCCGGTACTTCCGGTAATTCCTTATAAAACCATTGATCAGGCATTGGATTATATAATGGATCGACCGCATCCACTGGCCTTTTATGGTTTTTCCAAAGACAAGGAATTTGTGGAAAAGCTGCTGCACAATCCGCTGGCTGGCGGAGTTAGTATCAATGATACGCTGATGCACATTGTACAAATGGATTTGCCATTTGGCGGGGTCGGAAGTTCCGGAATGGGCAGTTATCACGGCTTTGATGGATTTAAGACATTTTCTCATGCCAAGGCCATTTTCAAACAGTCTGGGATCAATGCCCGCTCTATGATGTACCCTCCTTATGGCAAGTCCATGGATAAAATACTGAAAATGCTTGGATAAATTATGATATCACCGCTTTTGATTTTGTTCTTGTCCGCAATGGCTGCTATTTTTGCGTTGGCGCTGCTGGTTGCATGGTTATACCCTGCCCCCAACAATCAAGTTACGGAAGATGAGTTAAAACAGCAATTGGACGCTCATGGCATTACGCACGAGCCAGAACAAATACTAAAATCAACATCCGCAAAAGAAGTTATAGCAACACTAGGCGGAACCAGACAGTTTGCCGTTTTGCGCGCGTTTGGAGATCGCTATGCATTGCGAATAATTGACCGCTCGCAAATTACCCAGACAGGGGAAAGTGTGTCCATCAATGACTATACATGGCCAGCATTTAAGCTGCCTGCGGATAGGGCCAAAATCCTGACTAAATGGCTAAAATCAACCAAGGGAGACACCGATGCCTGAAAACCTTCCGGACATTGATGTATCAACATGGGCTGGCCCGCTCTATATTGTGCTGATCCTGATAGAAATAATTGCAATAAAACTGCGCGGAAAAGGCGGACAGTACGAAGCAAAAGACGCTGCGGCCAGCATGTTCATGGGCGCAGGCAGCGCCATGGTCAATGCTGCTTATGGCGTAATTACTGCAGCTATTTTCATCTTTGCCTACAATCTGGCGCCCGTAAAATTACCGTTTAACCTGTGGACATTCCTTGCAGCATTTATTTTATGGGATTTTGCCTATTACTGGGTGCATAGATATTACCACCGTTCACGCTGGGGCTGGGCTGCTCATGTGATTCACCACTCATCACAACATTACAACCTGACCACAGCTTTGCGCCAGTCATGGACGGGCTTCTGGTCCGGGGCATTTGTGCTTTACATTCCGCTTGCACTGCTTGGGTTTCATCCGGCACTGATTGCTCTGGTTGGCGGACTAAACCTGATTTACCAGTTCTGGTTTCACACGGAATTTATTGATAAATGCCCAAAATGGTTTGAGGCAATAATGAACACGCCATCGCATCATCGGGTGCATCACGCCAAAAACCCGAGATATCTTGATGCCAATTATGCAGGCGTGTTCATCATAT
>JALSYJ010000303.1 GCA_027071965.1 Robiginitomaculum sp.
CGTATTCTTCTGGAATAGATGTGCATAACATGCCCATTTTACCGGCTATATTCCAGGTTTCACGATCAACAATTCCCTGTTCACGCCATCGTTCAGAATGGGGAGCACATTCGCGGGAATAAAACTCAAATGCTGCCTCGCGAAATATATTTATGTCTTCTTCGGCAAACCAATCGGGGTTTTTGAAATCAAGAGCTTGTTCCATGACTAAAACCCATCCTCACTCATGGCCATTAGCGGCTCGGCACCGGATTTAATTTTTGCCAGATGCGCACTGGCGTCTGGTAGAATACGGGCTAAAAAGAACCTGCCAGTATGTAGTTTGTTAGCATAAAACGGATCATCACTATCAGCTTTTTCCAAAGCCGCCTTGGCCATTTTTGCCCACATATAAGCCATTGAGGTTAACCCTAATAATTGCAGAAAATCATGGGAACCGGCACCAGCATTGTCAAAATTGCTAAGGCCATTTTCCATCAGCCATGTGGTAGCTTCGCTTAAATTCTCTTTAGCCCCTTTAAGTCCATCAAGAAACGCTGCAAGCTCTTTGTTTTGTTCATGTTCAGCAATAAAAGCATCAATTTCCGCAATAAAGGAGAACAATGGCCTGCCGCCATGCAAAGCCAGCTTGCGCCCAACCAGATCCAAAGCCTGTACACCATTTGCACCTTCATAGATCATGGCAATTCTGGCATCACGAACAAATTGCGACGCGCCGGTTTCTTCGATATAGCCATGGCCGCCAAAAATTTGCTGGGCATTGGTGGCCGACTTGTATCCACCATCAGTGACATAGGCTTTGGCTACCGGCGTCAGCAATGCCATATAATCACCAGCCTTTTCCTTTACTGCGTCGTCATTGGCTACGTCCTCCAGCGTGTTGTGCAAGGACAGCCAGTACAAAAACGCCCGCGCGCCTTCGGCAAAGGCTTTTTGCTCTAATAACATTCTGCGCACATCCGGGTGAACGATGATCGGGTCGGCCGCGCCATCAGGATTTTTCGGGCCGGTTAATGATCGGCCCTGCAAGCGCTCTTTGGCGTATTCCAGTGCGTTTTGATAGGCGGCCTCCGCCTGACACAGCCCCTGCATGCCAGTACCAAGGCGCGCGGCATTCATCATCACGAACATCAGGCGCAAGCCCTTGTTTTCTTCGCCGATCAAATACCCGGTAGCGTCATCAAAATTAAGTGTGCAGGTGGAGTTTCCGTGAATTCCCATTTTATGCTCGATAGAGCTGCAAATCATTGAATTGCGCTCACCCAATGAGCCGTCATCATTTACCATAACCTTTGGCACAATAAACAAGGATATGCCCTTGGTGCCAGCCGGGGCGCCTTCAATGCGGGCCAGAACCATATGAATAATGTTTTCCGTAAGGTCATGTTCACCAGAGGAAATAAAGATTTTTTCACCGGTAATTTTATAAGAGCCATCATCTTGTGGAATTGCCTTGGTTTTTAACAGGCCCAGATCAGTACCACAGTGAGGTTCGGTTAAATTCATAGTGCCGCCCCACTCACAGGATGACATTTTTGGCAAGTATTTGGCCTTTTGCTCATCAGTGCCGCCAGCAGTTATCGCCTCGACCGCACCACGGGTAAGACCGGGATACATGGCAAAGGACATATTGGCAGTGCTCATCATTTCTGATACGGCAATGCCCAAAACCTGCGGTAGATCCATGCCACCATATTCTTGTTCGGCACCCAGTAACGGCCAGCCATTTTCAACGAATTGATCAAATGCGTCCTTAAAGCCAGAAGGAGTGCTGACCGAGCCGTCATCATGACGGGTACAGCCTTCAATATCGCCAACCATATTAAGGGGCTGCAAGACACCGGAGGCAAATTTAGCGGCAGCCTCCAATATATCATCAGCCAGATCTTCCGGCGCATTTTCAAATTTTGGTAAATCACTATACTGACTGATATCAAGCACTTCGTTTAGCAAGAACTTCATGTCTTGAATTGGTGCTGTGTAAGTTGGCATTATAGTCTCCCTTGGTGATTTTATGTTTCTAGTCGTGCCAGCGCCAAAGCTTCAAAGGCGCGGGCATTGCGCTTTATTTTTTCAGATGGTTCGCGTGCGGCGAGTCTGGCCTCTATCCATGCGCACCCCGCTTCGAGCTCGGCAATGGATAATTTAATGTCGGATCGCTGTTGTTTTAGGTCCTTTATCCTGTCCCTAAACCGTTGCAAGGATATGCTTAAATGAATAGTTCCACCGGATTCCAAGGTTTCCAAATCCATCATTTCGCGGATTTCTTCTAAGGTAAATCCAACCCGTTTGCCTCGTAGAATAAGTCTAAGCCGGGCGCGATCAGCAGCAGAATACACCCGGGTTTGCCCTGAGCGCATTGGCTGCAGCAGGCCCTTGTCTTCATAAAACCGCAAAGTACGGGCGGTTACGCCAAATTCGGCGGCGAGCTCACTTATCGTGTATTTCTGCGATTCAGTGCCTTGATACCCCATGGGCACATCACTTATCACAGTTAACGTAAACGTCAAGCTCAACCTGTTAGAATACGCGCAATGTGAGCTATTGCTTTTCAGGATGTACTGATTAGCGTTTATTCCTGCCAAACGGGTTTATCTGTTTTGCCTTTTCCTGTGCAACTTCCCGTACAGCGCGAAATTTTCGCGGAACTGTAGGGTATTTTTCCACGAATTGATCGACTTTGCGCTTTGCGGTTTCTGAGTTATTGGTCAAAACGGCCACCCCTGACAGGGTTACCGCCCAGCCAATGGGAATGGGGAGGGGAATCAATGGAATTCCTACAGCAATCAGGCCAATGCCACCCGCCGCTTTCAGGCGGCGGTTGTTTTTACGGGATAGTTTTATTTTAGGGTGCTTCATTATTTTCCTTAAAAGCCACACCTCCCAGCATTGCTCAACATAGGCAAACTCATGTGTTTTGCAAGTTTTCCTGAAAACGCAATACCGGGTGCCGGGCAGCTTTGGTCTCGTCAAGTCGGCGTAATGGTGCTTTTACAGGTGCCTGGGTGAAGCGTTCCTGATCGCCGGATTTGGCTGCATTTGCCAACTCGCACAAGGTGTCGGCAAAGGCATCGAGGCTTTGTAGGGATTCTGTTTCCGTAGGCTCTATCAGCAAGGCTCCATGAACCACCAGCGGAAAATACATGGTCATTGGATGATAGCCTTCATCAATTAGTGCTTTGGCAAAATCCAGTGTAGTTACGCCACTACCCTTTAGGAATTCATCATCAAACAATGCCTCATGCATGCAGGTGCCTGAAAAGGCCGGGCTAAGGTGGTCTTTAATGCGGGCGAGCAGATAATTAGCGTTTAATACCGCGTCTTCTGATACCTGGCGCAAGCCATCGCCGCCATGGCTCATCATATATGCCAGCGCCCTGACAAACATTCCCATCTGCCCATGGAAGGCGCACATGCGACCAAAAGAGTCCGGCGCGTCATTTAATTGTTCAACCAGTTGCAATTTGCCAGTCTTGCCTGTTTTTACGAATGGAACAGGCGCAAAGTCTGCAAGTCGGGAAGATAAGACCGTTGGCCCGGCTCCGGGGCCGCCGCCGCCATGAGGGGTGGAAAAGGTTTTGTGCAGATTGATGTGCATGGCATCTACACCAAGGTCATTTACCCGGCACTTACCCATGATCGCGTTCAGATTGGCCCCATCACAGTAAAAATACCCGCCATGTTCGTGAATGAGGTCGGCTATTTTACGAATGTCTGGCTCAAACAGGCCGCAGGTGTTGGGATTGGTAAGCATTATCGCCGCAACGTCCGGGCCTAGTCTGGAGCAAAACACGTCCCAATCAACCCGTCCTTCAGCATTGGCTGGAATTTCATCAATTTCAAAGCCACACGCCGCAGCCGTAGCCGGATTGGTGCCGTGGGCGCTTTGTGGAACCAGCACCCGTCTTCGCTGTTCCAGTTCGCCCTTGGCAAGAATGGCCTCCCGGATACTAAGCATGCCGCACATTTCACCATGAGCGCCTGCCTTTGGTGAAAGGGCCACCGTCTGCATGCCGGTAATTTCCAGCAGCCAATGGGATAATTCTTCCATCAATTGCAGCGCCCCTTGTACGGTGGAAGTGGGCTGCAAGGGGTGGATGTCAGCAAATCCAGGAATGCGGGCCAGCTTTTCATTTAAGCGTGGGTTATGTTTCATTGTACATGATCCCAGCGGATACAGGCCCAGATCAATGGCATAATTGCGTCCGGACAACCGCACATAATGGCGCAAGGCTTCCGGTTCGCTAAGGCCAACCATTCCAGTTGCTTCAGAGCGTTCCAGATACCCAAGGCGGCTTGTTCTTCCGGAGAGTTTTTCCATATCCACCCCGGTTTTATCGCAATGGCCAACTTCATGCAGCAGGCCCTCTTCTTGTAATAAGGCACTGCCAAACTGTGGGGAGATATTACTTGTTTCTGGTTTGGTTGGTCGTCCCTTGGCGTTCATGCTCATGACAATTCCTCCGCCAGTGCTGTGGCAAATTGGCTTAATTGTATATCCGAATTTGTTTCGGTGGCAGCTACGATCAGCAAATCATCCATTATGCCCTCACCAAATAGTCTTGAAGCCGGAACGCCAGCTAAAATCCCCCTTTTAGCCAGGTTTTCCACTACTTCATGGGCACTTTTTGGCAGCCGCAAGGTAAATTCATTAAAAAACATGGGCGTAAGCAATTCCACCTTGTCAATGGCGGAAAGCTGATCAGCCAAATCACAGGCTTTTTGATGATTGAGTTTGGCCAAATGGCGAAAGCCCACATCACCCAGCAATGCCATATGGATGGTAAAGGCCAATGTACAAAGTCCGGAATTTGTACAAATGTTTGAGGTGGCTTTTTCGCGGCGAATATGCTGCTCGCGCGTTGACAGGGTTAGCACAAACCCGCGTTTTCCTGCGGCGTCCAGAGTTTGCCCAGCAAAGCGCCCCGGTGCCTGACGGATGAACTTTTTATCATCACGGCAGGCAAGCAAGCCTACATAAGGCCCGCCAAAATTAAGTGAGTTGCCGATAGACTGACCTTCGGCGGCGACAATATCCGCCCCCATTTCCCCCGGACTTTTTAGCAGGCCAAGTGATACAATCTCCGTGTTTACTGCGATCAGTAATGCTCCTTTGGCATGGGCAGCATCGGCCAGCGCCCGCAGATCAATCACTTCGCCAAACACATTGGGGGATTGCACCACTATACAGGCAGTTTCATCATCAATCTGTTGCATAACATCAGTGTCGGCACCAATGGCAGTGGCAGCCTGTTCAATGCCTATGCCCAGAGTATGGGTCAATGTTCTGGTGGTTTGTGCATAATGAGGGTGCAAATTTGGTGCTAGTATACATTTTGATCGCCGGGTGATGCGAGCTGCCATCAATACCGCTTCGGCACAGGCGGTGGAGCCGTCATACATGGAGGCATTGGCAATGCCCATGCCGGTAATTTGTGCTACTTGCGTTTGAAACTCAAATAAGGTCTGCAAGGTTCCTTGAGCTATTTCAGGCTGATAGGGTGTATAGGCAGTCAAAAATTCCGAGCGCTGAATAAGATGATCAACGCTGGCTGGAATATGATGGCGATAAGCACCGGCTCCACAAAAGAACGGTACCGAGCCGGCATTTATATTTTTTGCCGCCAGCTCAGAAAAATGCTGCTCTACACAGGGCTCGCTGGCATGTTCGGGCAGCTTATCAAGTCCATTTTCAAGCCGTGCGCATTTTGGAATGTCGGTGAATAAATCATCCACACTGTCCACACCAATGGTCTTTAGCATGTGGGCCCGATCTTCATCCAGCAATGGCAAGTACCGCATGGTTATAATCCTTGCACGAAGCTGTCATAGGCTTCTTTGTCCATCAGGGAGGCCAATTCAGATTTATCAGCGATTTTTATGGAAAAAAACCAGCCCCGATCTTGAGGGTCTTCATTGACGGTTTCCGGGGCATCTTCCAAAGCTTCATTGGCAGAAATAATTTCACCGCTAAGGGGGGCAAACAGTTCACTTGCTGATTTTACAGATTCGACTACCGCCGTCTCGTCACCAGCTTTGACGGTTTTGCCAATGTCAGGAAGCTCAACAAATACAATATCTCCCAATTGTTCTGTGGCATAAGAGGTAATGCCAACAATAGCGGTATCGCCGTTAACCGATACCCATTCGTGCTCTTCGGTAAAATATAAATCAGCCATATCAGGCTCCTTTTCCCCTGTAATAGTTTTGTGGAACAAACGGCATGGCCACAACTTTGGCCGGATAGGGCTTGCCGCGTATTATTAAATCCAGCTCTGTGTCAATTGCGCTGTATTCATCTTCTACATAGCCCATGGCAATCGGGCCGCCAAAACTTGGCCCAAATCCGCCTGAGGTAATTTTTCCAATTTTTCTACCATTGACGAAAATCTCAGTTCCCTCGCGGGCTGGTGCCTTGCCAATGGGGCAAATGCCCACGCGCTTTTGCGTTGGCTGGCTATTTAGTTCTGACAATATCCGTTTTGCACCGGGAAAGTCGGCACGTTCGCGGCGTATTTTTGGAACTGCCCATGCCAGACCGGCACTGATGGGAGTGTGTTCTTCGGTAAAATCATGACCGGACAGACACAAGCCCGCTTCAAGGCGCAAGCTGTCGCGGGCGCCAAGGCCGATTGGCCTGACCCGTTGATCAGACAGTATTTCACGTACTATATCTTCGGCGTGGCTGCCGGGAAGTGAAATTTCAAATCCGTCTTCTCCGGTATAACCAGAGCGCGATACAATCACATCATGGCCAAATAGTGAAAAATGACCGCATTGCATGAATAGCATGTCACAGGCGGCGGGCATGAATTTAGCAAAAATTTCAGCAGTTTTTGGCCCCTGTACCGCTATCAAGGCCCGATCCTCTATGGGTTTCAACTCGGCAGTGCCGTTTAGGGCTTCGCCAATACGGGCATAGTCCTTGTCTTTACAGGCCGCATTAACCACCAGCATCAAGCCATCATCATCAGGGCGAGAGATCATCAGATCGTCTATAATTCCGCCATCCTCATTCAAAAGCAGTGTGTAGCGCTGCAGATGGCTGTCTAAACCCTGGATATTGCCAGGCACGATTTTTTCCAAAGCCTGCGCCGGATTGTTTGCTCGCAATCTTGCCTGTCCCATATGCGATACATCAAACAGGCCGCAGCTCTCGCGCGTCCATAAATGCTCGCGGCGCACTCCCATGGCAAATTGCACAGGCATGAGATAGCCTGCAAATGGCACCATTTTGCCGCCAATTTCCTGCATTAAATCAGTTAGCGGAGTGATCAGAAGTTCTGCTTCAGACTTTTCTTTGGTTTTTTCGTCGGTGGTTTCTTCGGACATGGGTTCTACTCGGGGTTCTACTCGCACAGATGTAAGCAGCAGACATCTGCTACTTTTCCATGCCCCCGCTGTCCCTGTAACCTGAGAGATTCAACGAACCTAAGTCCGGCTTACTCCTTCGGTGCGCCGCTGTTCCGGCGCTTTCCAGCGTT
>JALSYJ010000304.1 GCA_027071965.1 Robiginitomaculum sp.
GTGCCAAAGGTATTCCTCGGTAGCTCAGTTGGTAGAGCAAGTGACTGTTAATCACTGGGTCGGCGGTTCGAGCCCGTCCCGAGGAGCCATTGCCTTAAAATTACTGATCCTTGAAATTACTGATCCCAAGGAAACTAATCCGGGCACCATTGGCAATGTCTGCCTTTACCGCTCATTGCATTTATCATCTCTTTTAGCTTTTGACCTGTATTTGATAAAACCCGTTCTTTCAAAACCGGACAAAAAGATGAATACTGGCGGTGATTCCAACCCAAGGCCGCTCCAATATGAAACGTACCCGGACAAAAATCGTTGCCACCCTCGGGCCGGCATCTTCTGACCAAGCCCAAATCAGTGATTTATTCGATGCCGGTGTTGATGTCTTCCGGATGAATTTTTCACACGGCAGTCAGGAAAGCCACCGCAAGGTTTATGACACCATTCGAGATGTGGAACAGGAAAAACAACGACCAATTGCCATTGTTGCTGATCTGCAAGGGCCAAAACTGCGACTTGGCACCTTTGAAAAACCAATATCAGTGAAAACCGGACAAAATATTCAATTTGATATGGACCCTGCTTCGGGCAATCATATTCGTGCGCCCCTGCTCCATAAGGAAATATTCAAAGCGGTCTCCAAAGGGGATGTGTTACTGATTGACGATGGCAAAATGCGCTTTGAGGTAACGGACACCAATGATGACACAATATCAGCCACGGCCAAAACTTGCGGAACTTTATCTGACCGCAAGGGGGTTAATCTTCCCGGAGCCCATTTGCCAATTTCTGCACTTACCGCCAAGGATCGAAAGGATTTACGTTTTGCTCTTGAATTGGGCGTTGACTGGGTCGCGCTTTCATTTGTTCAGGGGCCAGAAGACGTAGCTGAACTGCGCAAGCTGGTCGGCAAGCAGGCCGGAATTATTGCCAAGCTTGAAAAGCCATTGGCAATCCAGCGCCTTGACGAAATTATGGATCTCACCGATGCAGTTATGGTGGCGCGTGGAGACCTTGGGGTAGAAATGCCCCCTGAGGCGGTTCCGGTATTGCAAAAGGAAATCATTGCCAAGGCAAGGCGCAAGGGCAAGCCGGTTATTGTCGCCACCCAAATGCTGGACAGCATGATTAACAACCCCGCCCCAACCCGGGCCGAGGCCTCTGATGTGGCCACTGCGGTTTATGACGGTACAGATGCTGTAATGCTCTCCGGTGAAACTGCTGTTGGTTCATACCCGACGCAAACGGTCAAAATGATGGAGCGTATTATTCGCCGGGTGGAAGGATCACCTAGCTGGCGCAAATTACTGGCTGCCGGGCAAAGAGAGCCTGAAAACACCACTGCCGATGCGATTATGGCGGCGGCACATATGGCCGCCGATATTATTGAGGCAGCAGCAATTGTTACCTACACGTCATCTGGCTCAACCGCATTTCGCGCCGCCCGTGAACGCCCGATAGAGCGCATTATCGGCATGACACCCAACCAATCCACTGCCAGGCGGCTGGCGCTGGTCTGGGGCATCACCGTATGCATGACCGAGGATGCCAATGATATGGATGACATGGTAGACAAGGCGGTAAAAGCAGTAAGACGCGAAGGGATAGCCAAGCGCTTTGACCGAATTGTTGTTACAGCCGGCATTCCATTTGGCTCACCGGGAAAAACCAATCTGGTGCGCATTGCACGGGTTGATTGAGCACCAATCCTGCATAGCTATGGCTTTGCACCGGCAAATAGTTTCCTGTAAACCAAGCGGCAAAATAGCCTGTTTGCTCCCGTGACAAATTTTCCCGCGACAATGAATGTTTTTTGCGCTTAAAAGGAGCCCAAACAAATATATCGTCATCAGGAAAACAGATCATGAGCCACAGCAAAT
>JALSYJ010000305.1 GCA_027071965.1 Robiginitomaculum sp.
CATCAATAGCATAATCAACCGTCGATGTTCCCTGACAGGAATGGGTTTTGCTTAAATTTGCGCAGCCGTTTTCACCAGCCAGCGCAATTCCGTAACATTTTTCTTTAGGAGCCGCACTGGCAGCAGTAACACCAGCGCCAAGCGCAAACGCAATACCAGTAGTTGCAGCAATAGAAATTTTAACAGGAGCGTTCATGAATAGTTTCCTTTTAACTAGCCGGGTTCACATAACCCGCTTCGGATTACCCTAGCAAATTTTTTGCAAATGTCCCCTCACAAAACTGAAAAATCCATCAAACAAATGTGAAGTGCCTGTAGATTTCTACAGGCCAATTTCCGAGAATTTAACCTCCAGCTTGCGCAATATACCGCCAGATTCACCTTTTATTTGCATTGAGATTTTGCGACCCGGCCAGTCAATATCAATCATGCCATAATTATTGGCAGCCACACCTTCAACCAGTTGCAGGCTGTCATACTCGGTAATTTTGTCGGTAAAACTCATATTCAGGGCCGAAGAAGTAAACTCGTAAAGAGCATAATCCGTGGCATCATCCTTACGATAAAAAGACGCCATATGGCGATCACCGGAAACAATCAGCACTCCTTTGGCGCCACTGTTTTTTACCGTGGCAAAGAACTTATCCCGCTGTGGGACAAATTCATCCCACGCCTCCCAGCCATGATCGGCAGCCAGCACCTGAATAGAGGTAATAATCAGCCTGATCTCGGCAGGTTGCTGTAATTGCTCTTCAAACCATTGCCATTGTTCTTCGCCCAAAATGGTCATATTTGGATCAAAAGACGATAAATAACGCTCCTTACCCTTGGCTCCACGCTCATCGGTAGGGATCAGGGGCGATGAACGAAAATACCTGGTATCAAGCATAATGATCTGTACTCTTTGGCCCTCAACGCCAAAAACCTTGGCGTCATAAAGCCCTTCACGTTTGCGGCGCATGCTGTTTTTCGGCTCATTCCAGAACTCAAGAAAAACTTTTTTAGCAAAATACTTAAAAGCAAAATCCTCGCCAGCATCATTCATGGCATAATCGTGATCATCCCATATGCTCATCATTGGGGTTTGCTGCCGCAAGCGGGCAAAGGCTGGCCTTTTAGCAAGGTCGGCATATTGTTTGCGCAAATTAGGCAATAATGCATTGCCGGCGCGCTCGTCACCGTAAACATTGTCACCCAGATAGATGAACAGGTCAGGATTATCGGCAGCTACCTGATCCAAGATAGGGATGGGCTTCCAGCTTGTTTGGCACGAACCAAAGGCAATGCGCTGCAAAACCGTATTTGAGGCCGGTAATGCCGGGCCTGCGGGGGCTTTGGGCAGATCTATTTGCTGTTGATCATAAAAGGCACGCAGTGCTGCATCAGCAGAAGCAGGAGAACTGATATCTGCGGAAACAGCCCTAGCTTCAGAAGCTTCAACAAGCGAAACATTTTTTGTGCCGCCCATGTTTATTATCACGGTGCCGACACCTGCAATCACAACAAAGAAAGCCACAATCGAAACAATTACACGCATTCTCACGCCCTTTTTTTTAAAATGAGTCCCCACACTATGCCATTTTGCCGAATATTGCGAGGCTGATTGTATTTTTACACAGGTTTTTGCAAAAACCCTACCTGTTGTCTTTGTTTTACTTGACTTGAGCTGCACATTAAGCATTTTTTGAAGCTCAAACAGTCAGGAAACATGAATGTTCGCCCGGTTTTGGCTCAATGCATACACTAATAAGGATATAATCCTGATTGTATTCATCGGGACCATATTAGCATTAATGTCACCGTTTGGAGCTACCAGTCATTTACCAATTGTCGGCGCATGGGCGTATTGGACAGGATTGTTAACATGGGGCTGGTTGGCCTCAAAATTCGTTGGCCCGAGGCTAAAAAATAATTTACCCGACCTGTCCAGCTTCTGGTTTTATCTATTGGCATCCTTTATAATGGCGGCGCTGGTATTTCCTGCTGTTTTACTGATACAGCTTGCAACCGGTCATCCGGTTTCCATAGTTCACTGGCCATATTTGTATTTTTTGATCTGGGTTGTATCTGTTGCGGTTAGCGGGGTCAGTTTTCTATCTGACCGGGCATTTTCTGATAAATCATCTGATAATGGAGCAAGGTTTCTTGCCAGAATACCTGCAAAAATATCTGATGGCAGCTTATACGCAGTTTCGTCCGAAGACCATTATTTACGCATTTATACAGCACAGGGATCAGATTTAATTCTGATGCGGCTTGCCGATGCCATTTCCGAGCTTGGTGATTATGATGGCATGCAGGTGCACCGTTCATGGTGGGTGGCAAAAGAGGGCGTTGAACAGATAAAACGGGATCAGGGTAAATTGCATATTATATTAAGGGATCAAACCAAGGTGCCAGTAAGCCGCACCTATGCACCTAAAATCCGTGTTGCCGGATGGCTTAGCTAAACTATGACAAAATCGGACAAATACGCCCTGATTACCGGAGCATCTTCGGGAATTGGTGAAGCCTTTGCCCGTCATGCAGCTATCAATGGCTATGATCTTGGGCTATGCGCCCGCCGCAAAGACCGCCTGTTAGAGCTTGCAGGAAAGCTACAACAGGATCACAATGTTGCCGTCGATACGTTTTGCGCTGATCTTGGCTTGCCAGGTGCCGGACTGGATTTATTCAAACAGGTGCAGAAGCTGGGGCGCAATGTGGATATTCTGATCAATAATGCCGGGGTTTCAATCGCCTGCAGCTTTGCCAAAACAGCTTATGAGCAACAATTACGATTTCTTGAGCTTACCATAAACACCCCGGTGGCGCTTAGCCATGCAGTTTTACCGCATATGACTGAACAATGCTGGGGGCGCATATTAAACATAAGCTCAATCGCAGCCCTGTCATCAGGGGGCAAGGGCCATACCTTATATCCGGCAGGCAAAGCTTTTTTGCTTAAATTTTCCCAAAGTCTGGCCGCAGAAGTATCAGAACAAGGAGTGTTGGTCAGCGCAGTTTTGCCCGGATTTGTTGCCACCGAGTTTCAGCAGGCAAACAATATTGATCCCAAATCCATGCAAAGCGCCAAATGGTTCACCCAAAGACCTGAGCAAATGGTGGAAGAAGCCTGGCGACGTAATAATCAAGGCGCCGAAATTATTGTACCCGGATTATCAGCAAAAATTATGGCAGTATTATTGCGATACCTGCCTGAAAAAATGGTGCGGGCCATCACCCGCCCCCTGGCAGAGGAAGCTTATGTCGGCGATTGAAGTAGAAACACCACGCAGGGGCGATCGCTCTTATGATCTGGTGATTATCGGTTCGGGAGCAAGCGGTGCCACCTTGGCCCAGAAACTGGCCGCATCGGGGAAATCCATCTTGATTTTGGAGCGCGGTGAACATTTGCCTGTGGAAAGCGCAAACTGGAGCCCCAAAGAGGTTTTTATCAAGGATCGCTACAAGGCCGATGAAAACTGGACAGATCGCAAGGGCAAAACCTTCCAGCCCAATATCCATTACTGGGTGGGTGGCAATACCATTTTTTATGGAGCAGCCCTGTATCGGTTTCGTCAGCGCGATTTTGAAGAAACCAGACATTATGGCGGCATGATCTCGCCGGCATGGCCCATTAGCTATACTGATCTGGCGCCTTATTACACCGAAGCCGAAACCCTGTGGCAGGTACATGGAAATCGTGGCGCTGATCCCACCGATGATGCCAGCGCCCCGCCCTATGCCTATCCGCCAATGAAGCATGATCCGGAAATTGCCCGTATTAAACATCATTTGACCAAACAGGGCCTGCAACCGTTTGAAATGCCGATAGCGGTGGATCGTAATGTGGAAAATCCCCTGAACAGCCCCTGTATCCGCTGTCGCACTTGCGGCGGGTTTCCTTGCTTGCGTGAAGCCAAATCCGATGGTCGCAAAATGGTAAATATGGCCATAGAGCACAGCAATGTAGAATTGCTAACAGGCGCCAGGGTAACCCGATTGCATACCAATGCTTCTGGAACAGATATCACCAGCGTGGAATATGTACACAATGGCGAGAGCCATAATGTGCGTGGCGATGTGGTGGTTCTGGCCGCAGGTGCCATCAATTCGGCAGCCTTATTACTGGCTTCGGCAAATGATGCCCATCCGAACGGGCTGGCCAATGGCTCGGATCAGGTGGGGCGCAATTATATGTTTCATACCGCATCTGCCACCCTTTCCTTTGCCTGGCCCAAAGTGGAGACAAGTTTTCCCAAAACCATGGCTATCAATGATTTTTACTGGAAAGACCCTGATGGCGAGTTTGATTTTCCCATGGGGCATATTCAATTGCTTGAATACATGAATGGCGATGTGTTGCGCGGGCAATTATCCGGACTGATCCCATACTGGCTAATCCCAAAATTCGTTGCCGATGCCGTTGGCGAAAGATTAATACCGTTTCTGGTCATGACCGAAGACCTTCCCGAAGCCAGAAACCGGGTGCGTCTGCGCGATGATGGCTCCATACAACTTGATTACTGGTATAATAATCTGGTGCCTCATAAACGGCTGATCAAGCGTTTTCACCAGATAATGCACAATGCCGGGCGCCTATGTCATTGCCTTGAAGGTCACAGGGCGCAAATGGACGGAATATTGCCGCTTTATGGTACAGCGCATCAATGCGGAACCTTGCGCATGGGCAAAGATAAAAAGGCTTCCGTGGTTAATGCAAATTGCAAATCGCATCAGATCGAAAATCTGTATGTGGTCGATACTTCGGTTTTTGTGTCCAGTGCGGCGGTAAATCCGGCGCTTACTGCCATCGCCAATTCCCTGCGCGTGGCGGACATAATAAAGGCAGAATGCTTTGGCTAATTGGTCTTTGCAAACCAGTTATTTAGTCACGTCAACTGGTCTGCGTGATGGTCTGTAACACCCTAGCAGAAACACCTGTTCAACCCTTTTTGAATACTAAACGAAAGCCCAATTCGTCTCTTTAGCTTAACCGCCTGACATTGACAGCCTTTATCTGCTGTCCATGTCAGGCTTTGAGGTTAATACATAATTTCTGTTGGCCTAATAAGCAGCCTGGTCACACCAACCAGCACCATTACCAAAACAAGGGTATGACTCTTCTACGATAGCTGTGTTGCTTGGTAGACTGTACAATTCCGGAAAAGCACTGCGATAACCAACAGCAACAATTTGAGTTCCTGCTGGTAAAAGTGGAACCACTCGATTCACAACTGGGGCAGTAATATACTCTGTACTAGTAAGAGGAATCCATGGAAGTTGATTTCCAGCCCTTACAAAAAGTTCAAATGAATCAGTCTTTGGAGGTACATTCAGGGTAATAAGGGTATCAACTTCAACATTTGTGCTACCGATTCTAATAGCCTGTTGAGATACGACAAAACTGATTTGATTAGTTGGCCCGTCAAATAACAAGATATCCAACTGTAAATTCGTTCCGCTAAAACTACTCACGACTCCTTGAGCAACATCAATTACTCGGTTCACCTCCTGACTGATATCAAATGGAAGTTGTGGAGTTTCGACGGTAATTGTCGATCCCACACCAAAATCGAAAAATTGCTCGAACCCTTGTAAATCTATAGTGGCTTGAGCCGGTATCTGGAAGTAGTAGTTTTCAATTATATCTCCATATTGCCGTAATCCATCAAGGAAGTCCTCTAGAGAAAATAAAGTTTGCATGTTTCCGTTTTGAACCAAGCTATCTGCAGCGTCTCTGATCTCCAATTTCAACCTTGCTTCAGCATCACCAAAAAACACTTCCCCTATGGTTTGCGCTAAGCTAGCAATTACCCCTTGACAATCAACATTCGGCACAATTGAGTAGTTAACCGAAGTGTTTTCTATATTTCCGCTGTATACATTGTATTCCGTAAAAACACTCACATCTGATAATGTGGCACTGATTGTGGCTGTGGGACATAATAACCCTATAAAGCCAGTTGGGTGATAGACAAAGGACGTGCTTACAGAAAGACCACTCAACATGACACCTACAGAAGTTCCGGGCTGGGTCAGGCGCACCAGTATTTGATTAGCCTGGACGTTTGCATGCTGAACACTGGATACTTCTGGAATAGCCAAGAATGCGTTACGCATTTGTACGCTCAAATCTTGTTTGAATTGGCTTAAGTCCCCAAACGCTTCATTAGCCAAGTTTTTAGTGACAGATGGATTGCCACTGGCCAATTCAATTAACGGGTCAATGTCTGAAGTGCTAAAGCCAACTCCGTTCAAAACCCCAGGCTGGGCATCAGGTGTTCCAAAGAAAATTGTTGTTTCACCCGTAGAGGTTTGCGCAAGCGCACCGAAAGTGCCCATTACCCCCATTAACAGTAAAACTATTAAACTAAAAATCCCTCGCAATGCTGCAGACATACTTATCCCCTTTTTTTCGTTTATATTTATATATTTAACCCGTACACCAGAATTATGAATTTAATAGACGTTAGTCAAGCAATTGTTACGTATAAAAAAATCACTGCACAATCCTTGACTCAGCACCTGCGCCCCCCTATCTCCCCCTTGCGCTGGCAGTCGAGTGCGGTGAGTGCTAAAATTCACCCATGAGGCGGTCGGCCAAGTGTTTTGAAACCCTAAACAAGAAAGAGCGAACCGATATGAAATTTCGTCCTTTACATGATCGCGTACTTGTGTCGCGCATCGAAGAAGACAGCAAAACTGCTGGTGGAATTATCATTCCCGATACCGCCAAGGAAAAGCCACAGGAAGGCGAGGTTATCTCCGTTGGTCCTGGCACCAAAGATGATAGCGGCAAACTGATACCGCTGGATGTAAAGAAAGGTGATCGCATCCTGTTTGGCAAATGGTCTGGTACCGAGGTTAAACTTGACGGCGAAGAGCTGATCATAATGAAAGAATCCGATATTATGGGTGTTCTGGGTTAATCCCCGCCTCATTTTATCCATCCCTCAAATTTTAGTCATAAGGAAAACCAATGGCTGCTAAGGAAGTAAAATTCGGGGCCGACGCCCGCGAAGGCATGATCCGGGGCGTAAATGTTCTGGCTAATGCGGTAAAAGTAACTTTGGGCCCCAAGGGCCGCAATGTTGTTCTCGACAAAAGCTTTGGCGCACCACGCACCACCAAGGACGGTGTAACTGTTGCCAAGGAAATCGAGCTGGAAGAAAAGTTTGAAAACATGGGCGCGCAAATGATGCGCGAAATTGCCTCCAAAGCCAATGATGTTGCTGGTGATGGCACAACCACTGCTACAATTCTGGGACAGGCTATCGTCTCCGAAGGCATGAAACGGGTTGCTGCGGGCATGAACCCTATGGATCTGAAGCGTGGCATTGATGCCGCGGCTGCCGAAGTTGTAAAAGACATTATGCAAAAGGCCAAAAAGGTCAAAACCTCCGAGGAAATCGCGCAGGTTGGCACTATTTCTGCCAATGGCGATCGTGAAATTGGCGATATGATTGCCAAGGCCATGGA